>NZ_JADEWA010000071.1:0-16407 GCF_015207865.1 Dolichospermum sp. LEGE 00246 | reverse complement strand
TATCATTGAAGGCAGAGCCTTCTAGAATTCATTCCCAGTCAGAGACTGGGAATGAGATGATCTGGGTTCTTTGCGGGGTAGATATTTTACGTTAAGTTGACACCAATGAAGCTCTTGCTTTACCCCTACACATCTGGGTTCTTTGTCATTTGGCAAAAGTTTAAATCTCACAAGTACATAGTATAACTCTTAACTGGGAACAGTTTCCCTACCACATCTCGTTCCTAGTCTCTGACTAGGAATGCAGTTGATGAGGCTCTGCCTCTCATAAGCTGTTACGCAGCTAAATTTGATAACCATAATTTACTTGAACTTTGTAGTGCGGGCATCTTGCCCGCTAGAATTATACAAACTAAATGCACAACAGCTTATCATTGAAGGCAGAGCCTTCTAGAATTCATTCCCAGTCAGAGACTGGGAATGAGATGATCTGGGTTCTTTGCGGGGTAGATATTTTACGTTAAGTTGACACCAATGAAGCTCTTGCTTTACCCCTACACATCTGGGTTCTTTGTCATTTGGCAAAAGTTTAAATCTCACAAGTACATAGTATAACTCTTAACTGGGAACAGTTTCAACTGTCTGGACATCCTCAATTTTCCAAATCTGACAAAGAAAAATTCACCTATTTTGAGACACCATCAGCCAAAACCTGGCACTTTTTTGTGATGAAAATCCGTGAAACTCTTATTAATAAATGGTTTTAGCTTTATTTAGCAAGCCCTACTTAACAATTGTCCAGAAACTATCCTAGCTAGTCCACGTCACCATACATATCACATATTATTGGCAATCTTATCATGAGTCGTTCTATCCATTGGCAATCTAGCACCGCTGCACTCATGGCTATAGCCATTACAACAGGTATAGCCATCCCCATGCTATCATTTAACCCTGTTTTTGCCCAAGGATTTAATCTCAATCAATCGCGGACAATTAGTATCCCCGCTAATGTCACTTTACCTGTTACCTACGAAAAAGAGAAGGTTATTGTCAAACCGGGTGAAACATTGGTTCTAACTCTGAAAATAGCTGACAATGTTACTGATAGAAACAGAAATATTTTAATTCCTGCTAATACTGAAGTTATTGGAGAATTACAACCAGTAAGATTAAATGGGGCATCTACTAATAATAACCGGCAAGGTGTCCGCTTTGTAGCCAGGGAATTAGTATTTCCCTCTGGACAACGACAACAGATTTATGCTAACTCTAAAACCATCACCCAAACAGAAACAATTACCAAAGGATCAAGCACTGGACAAATATTAACAGATGCGGCTATTGGTGCGGGTGCTGCTACTCTGATTTCTTTGGTGACTGGTAACAAGAAAATTGAAGTTTTAGAACCCGTAGGTGGTGCAGCAGCGGGGGCTTTAGCTAGTGTACTATTGCGAAAACCAAAAGCTGATGTTTTTGTGTTAAGACCAGAACAAGATTTAGATATTACCCTGACTTCAAATTTAGTCATAACTCGTCAATAACACAAGTCACTGGAGGAAGATAGCCTCTAGTTGGCTTTCATCCCTTGCCTAAAGGACAGTTAAGTTTTTCCGCCACGCTCCAAAACTTGCCCTCAAGGGTTTTTAGCTTAACCGACAGATTGCAACCAAATTATAAATGTAGTTCCTGGGGTATTTGGTAATGTGATAACTGAGCTAATGGCTGGACTAAAAACCTCGATGTTTCCCTGCATTTCTACTATTAACTGTTTAGCAATGGCAATTCCTAAGCCAGTTCCCGGAATTTCTGTTTTTGCCTGTACACCCCGGTAATGTCTTTCTCCTAGATGTTCTAAGTCCTCTGGAGGAATACCAGGACCTGTATCACTAATAGCAATACCTTGTAAATTTCCTTTTTGTTGCCCACATTGTACTAAGATTTTACCTCCAGGTGGTGTATATTTTAAAGCGTTATCAAGGATATTACTCAAAACTTCTCCTAAGGCTTTTTCATTCACCCTCGCTAGGGGTAGGTGAGGAGAAATTTCTGTGATTAATTGTAGATTTCGTTCTTGAGCGATCGCTTGGGCAGATATTAATAAAGGTGCTAATAAATCTACTAAGAAACGATTAGTTAATTGTTCCCCTGTTCCGGGCAATAATAACGCAGGTTTAGCTGCTTTTTGGACATTTGCGTTAATAACTACTTTTGATTCTGGTAGAGGTAAAGGTTCTGAATCTGCTGTATTTAAATCAATTACTTGATCAAATTGTTTTAATAGTTCTTGTAAGCGATCGCTCTCCCGGACTATACTGGTAGCTACTTCCCGATTAGGATCAACCGGGAGCATCCGCTTAAATAGTAATTTCCCAAAGGTGCGGATAGCAGTTAAGGGGTTACGAAATTGATGTAAAAGATTATCTAATAAATCCCGTTGTCTCTCTTGGAGAATTTGTTCCTGCTGGAGTTGATGTTGTAACCATGACTGGCGCTGGTCTAAAATGCAAGCGATCGCTAAAGTCTTAGCAATGCGTTCAATTTCCCGTTCCTCTCGTTCATTCCATTCCCTATCTTCTCTGGCCGTCACCAATAACCCCATCATCACGCCTTCATGAATCAAAGGTAAAACAATTTGGTTATGACTCAGCCAGTATTCATCTTGTGCATCATGTAAATTTTGTTTTCCTGTTGCTGCCGATTCCGCTGATTCATGGGAGGATGTTGGAGTCGGTTTTAACAATCTCATTTGCTGATTGGGTAATGCTAAAACATTAGCTAATCTTACAGGATAACCTTCCCCCACCTGACTATATTCATCACTAGGATTTAATGCTATAGTCTCTGGATACACCATTACTGGAATTAGTCGCGCCTCTGCTGTAGATTTTTCTACTAGTTCTTGTGTCAAATAAACAACGCTAAAGCCCGCTCCCATCCCTTGGGTTAGCAGAGCCATTTGCTCTCGACATAGAGCAAGAAAATCAGAACTGGCAGACATTAGCATGAGTTCAGGAATCTAGGAGGAAAAAGGAGTTACCGAGTCAGAAGAAGAAGGAAAGAAGGAATTGGTAGGGGTTTAGCTTATGCCTTACCCCTATAGCTTTCGACCTAATTTTCGCATTTTATTCAAGTACATAACGTTACTAAGGCTTCTAGCTATCTAGTTTAGTCTGGTAATGGATGATTGGTAGGGAAACAATAGCTGAAAAGTCAGCAATTTTTTTAATTTTTAAGTCTTCATTTTTGACAGTTTTACCCTAGTTGTATCAAAACATTAAAAACTATTGATCTTTTAAGATAGAACTTATATAATGACGACGGATTTTGTAGCCATAACTACAGTCTATAGCTTGAAACAGGAGGACAATAGGTTGGCAAGGAGACGCAAGCGGAAGAGTCGTCGTAGGCAGGAAGGACGGCGCATACTTGAGCATATCCCTCAGTACAGCATTGAAAGTGGCGAAGATAAACCTGTGACAGCAGCAAGAAAGTTCATTCAAGCTGAAGGTATCATGCCACCTGCGCTGCTACTAGTAAAACGCAATGAACATACAACAGATCGGTATTTCTGGGCGGAAAAAGGTCTGTTTGGCGCTCAATACGTAGAAGAGAATCATTTCTTGTTCCCTAGTCTCAGGATTTTAGAATCACCAACAGCACAACAAACTGTGTCTGTTGCTGTGGCTAGTAACTAAACAACAAATGACTATCATATCTTGTAAATGTGACTTCTGACTCTGTGAATAATTAACTGGCAATTATGACCGGTTTGTTCAAAAATTCCATTTCTTTTAATTTTTTGGTTGAATTTGCCAGTAGAGTTTAAATACATTCTCTCAAGTCATGGGATAATTAATTCCTCATTAATCTGTAGTAGATTAGATGAATCAGTTTGTTATCAGCTTATACAAAAGAGAATAGCGACAGAGCCAAGGTCATCCAAAAAATGAAGTATGAATTATTTATTTATGCTCTCACTAATTTGGACTACTATCAAGCTCTGTCCGCCAATTTAAATTTTTCCTCATGACATACCAAGCATCAGGAAGATTAACAGCACTAGCAGAATTTTCTCTTCTTCCCTACTGCTGATTTACTCAAAACTTGAGTCAGAAGCCTACATAATGCTAGTTTTCACCCCCAACAATCAATCAAGTGTCAAGTGTCTTTAGCTGTAATGCCCTTTGTAACTCAGCCAGTTCATCTCTATGGGCAGTTACAGTGATTGTACTTGAGAAGTTTTGCCCACTTGGGATATTTTCCATCTTGAGTGACACCTTCTCAAGTCTTCCAGATTTTTTCCAGTACAATAACCCACTTAAAGGCGAAAACAGGATTATTACTGGAAAAAATTGGCCAAAATCGGGCAAAAGCATTGATAGAACCAACGCCAAACAACCCAAACCGACGGCTGCTAATATAGTCAAAAATATAGCTAGAAACCAGCTAGGGCTAACCAATCCTTCAAAAGTGACTTGATTTTTAGTAGAATCTACCACTGAAACTCGATAAGCACGAGAGCGAAAATACTCCTTTAATGCAGCCATTAATGTACTTTCATCCTGTTCTGAAGTCAATTGCATCATTTCTGTACGATCCTTGGTCGAAGCGCGTATAAAGAAAAATAATCCAACTGATAACAGAAAAGTTAAGAGGAACGTAGATTGAGAAACAGTAGAATTCATAACTAATTTTACGTCTGAAATTTTCAGTAGACTTAACCCATTATCAATTATTCTGGAAATAGGTAACAGCTAACAAACAACAAACGGAAGTTGTTCTTAATTTTTAAGTTTTAATTTTTATATGACGCAAAACTCCGAAACACCATCATCTAACCTTCGGGCTATAGCCCAACAATTTCGCCTAGCAGGTTGGATTAGTTTATGGATTCAGTTGGTATTAGGTGTAATTTCTGGAATAATTGTCTTGTTATTTGGCATTTTTAGTCAAAAAGCAGGTAGCCCCAGTAACAATCCAGGAACGGGCTTTGGCGTGTTTTTAGCAATTTGTGGCATACTTCTGTTGGGTGCTGGTATTTACTTAGCTTATCGCTACACTAGAATTGGCAAGAAATTAGAGTCCCCTAATCCTACTAATCGCCCTCGGAAGGTGGAAACCGTGCAAGTATTGCGTTTAGGTCTATGGATAAATTTAGGGGGAATATTAGTCACTTTATTGGGAGCGCAAGCGATCGTTGGTACACTAGTAGCTAGGTCTATATCTCCTCAAGCAGTAACTACTCAATTATTTGACCCGACTCGGATTATTAGCGGATTGGATATGCTTATAGTCCAGGCAAATACAAACACAGTATCAGCGCATTTTGCTGGGTTATTGGCATCCTTGTGGTTAATAAATCGGATTAATAAACCATAATTGACAGTGCTTGTAGTATCTTAATCCCTGAAAACAGGTAATTCTAAAATAAATCCTGGTAACACATTTTCTCCCGATAAACTTGTCGGTAATGATACTATTTCTACAGACTGATTTTGACGGTAAATTTCTACTTGTTGATTTTGAGGATCAATTAACCAACCTAAACGTAAACCACTATTAAGATATTCCTGCATTTTCTCCTGTAATTGACTTAAAGAATCTGTACGAGAACGCAATTCTATGACAAAATCAGGACAAATTTTAGCAAATTTCTCTTTTTCTTGAATGCTTAAAGAATCCCAACGTTCATTAGCAATCCAAGCCACATCAGGAGAGCGTTTACCACCATTAGGTAGAGTAAAAACAGTGGAAGAACTAAATACTTTTCCGAGTTTGGTTTGAAGATTCCATAACCAAACATAACCATTAAAATCTGACTCTCTATTACCACTAATTGCACCAACTGGAGGCATAATTATCAATTCTCCCTTAGCTGTTTGCTCAAGTTTCCAATCTTCATTGATTTGACATAGTTGATAAAACTGTTCATCACTTAACTCTACATTTTTGATATTTAAAATAACTGATTGAGTTGTCATCATTTCTGAAAACTCCTTAACGCTTAGGTAATGGAGAAGAGTATCTGAACTAATTATCAACTATATTTTGTAGATTTGCTACTGATTATAATTAAACGCAGATAAACGCAGATAAACGCAGATAGGAAACGTGGCATTAGTGGTATATAGGGTTTAGCATTGTTAAGCCCCTACGATTAATTATCTCAATCAAGTATAATTGACAAAACTTAACGAAATTCACCAATGCTAGATATTAAACAAATTAGAGAAAATCCCCAATTAATACAAGAAAAGTTGAATACTCGTAGTGGTAAATACGAGATTCAGCCTATCTTAGATTTGAGTCAACAACAACGGGAATTGGAAGTAAAACGCAATGAACTCCAAGCCCGGAGTAATGAAATTGGTAAACTGGTGGGACAAAAGGTAAAATCTGGTGTTAATCCTCAAGATGGGTCAATTCTGGCTTTAAAAGAAGAAGGAAACAGCCTCAAAATCACATTAAGCTCATTAGAACCCCAGGAAAAAGAATTAAAAGCCCAAATTCACCAATTACTCTTAGCACTTCCGAATTTACCCAGTGATTCTACCCCCATTGGTACAAGTGAAGATGATAACCAAGAAGTGAAAACATGGGGAGATGAATATAAACCCGAAAATCCCAACATTGTCCCCCATTGGGAAATCGGCGAAAAGTTAGGTATTTTGAATTTTGAAAGAGCGGTAAAAATTGCCCAAACTCGGTTTGTAAGTTTGATAGGTGCAGGTGCTGCTTTAGAAAGAGCATTAATCCAATTTATGCTTTCTAAACATATTGAAAATGGCTATATAGAAGTTAGTCCCCCATTGTTAGTTAATACTGATTCTTTAACGGGAACAGGACAATTACCCAAGTTTGCAGAGGACAGTTTTAAATGTGCAGAAGATGATTTGTGGTTAATTCCTACTGCGGAAGTTCCTGTCACTAATTTTTATCGAGAGGAAATTATCAACGCGGAAGAATTACCAATTTATCATACTGCATATACGCCATGTTTTCGGCGGGAAGCGGGAAGTTATGGCCGGGATATGCGAGGTTTAATTCGGTTACATCAATTCAATAAAGTTGAGTTGGTGAAATTAGTAAAACCGGAAAGTTCTTTTGATGAATTGGAGACGTTGCTAGTCAGTGCAGAGAGTATTTTACAGGCTTTAAAATTGCCTTATCGGGTGATTAATTTATGTACTGCTGATTTAGGTTTTTCGGCAACCAAGACTTATGATTTAGAGGTGTGGTTGCCTTCTGCTGGCAAGTATCGGGAGATTTCTAGTTGTTCTAATTGTGTGGATTTTCAAGCGAGAAGGGCGGATATTCGATTTAAGGATGCTGGTAAGAAGGGGACGCAGTTTGTGCATACTTTAAATGGTTCCGGTTTGGCTGTGGGAAGGACTATGGCGGCGATTTTGGAGAATTATCAGCAAGCTGACGGGACGATTAAAGTACCGGAGGTTTTGCAGGTTTATTTGGGTAGGGAGGTTTTGTAGGATAGGGGTTTTGTAGAGGCGTTTTTGGGGGTGCGTCTCTACATGGGTTTTGATAAAGCATATTTTTAGAATATATTATAGGTTGATACCCTAGCAGTATACTAGTGTGTTAATTCTGTGTATTTTTGGAGGGATTGTCCAGAAAATTATTGGTGTTACCGTAGTTTACACCGAAAGCATCTGTTCCAGGCACGTTCTCATAAAAATATGACGACATATTTTGTGCATGAAGTCTTATAGGATAAGGGATTCAGAATTAACACACTAGCAGTATACTAACTTTAGTAAAGTAACTGTAAATTTTATTCTGAGCATAAGCTTATGCAAAAACAGTATATCTACTCAATACTCGGTCTTTTCGTTGGTGCTTTTATTAATGTCCTTTTTAACCTAATTGCCGCTGCTATTCAGCAACGCACTATTGGTGAAAAGTTTAATAATCAGACGATTTGGTGGATGGCTATATTTGCAACTTTAGGCTTGTTAGTTGGATATTGGTTAAGCCTCAAATCAGAAAGTTCTAATAAAGCGAAGCATCAAGGTGGAATTAGAGGCAGACGCATGAAAACTAAGAAAGGTCGTTTTCGTGCAAAGGAAACCACTGGTCAAGGTATTGATCTAGAGGATGTTGAAGCTGAAGGTGATGTTGATCTTATAGGCACTCACTTACAAAACGATAAATATCGTAATTCTATTTTACCAAATGTCCCTGGATCTATTGATGCGAACTCCTTAAATGCTGGTGGAAATATAGCTATCTTCAATGGTTCATTACCTCTAGCAGAGCAACTTAACTATTTCCAAGACCAGTTAAATATTTCTTCTTCTCATCCAGATAGCTATCCTTCAGCTAGACTCCAATCGTATTGGAATATATGGAGAAAACTCCAATTACTCCGGTTAGCGGGAGAGGAATTGTGGAAAGGAGCAAGCGAAAATAATATTATGAATTTCTCTCAACTGTTGAACGAAATACTCTTAAAATTAGATGAAAGTGCTATATTCTTTGAAGAAGAAGAATATATGAGGCTTCGGGAAATATTAAATGTATTTGGTAACTTCAGACTTGGAAAGATTCGTCTTATAGACATACGCAATGAAGAAGATTTATATCTAATCTCTCCGAGTCAAGCAAGGCGGCAAATCGAACGTAATCTTAGATACAAATGTGAGTATGAAGAACTTTTGGATAAAATTCGTGTTTCTTTTAGAGATAGGCTTAGATGCTAGATTATCTAATCTTGATCGCTCATCTCGTAGGGTGCGTTAATGAAATGTAACGCACCGTTTTTTATTAATATTTAACTGTCTGAATCAGGATATCCAGGATTAAAGGATTAACAGGATTGTATTTGAGTTTGATCTGCTGGGGTAATTGAATTAGAGAAATTTCTGAAAATGTAGATAAATATTAAAAAAACATCCTGTACATCCTCAAATCCTGGACATCCTGATTCAGACCATTTTCAGCTACAATTAAAGCATTAGAAGTGATTCAGAAAGTAAGTTATTATCCCCATTTGCTTACAAAAACAAAGAATATGATACATGAAAAAAATCTCCCAATGCTTTGGCTTGATTTTTGCTAATACTTCTTTTACCATTTATTACTTCTGAAGTAATACCTTTTGAGCCAAAAATCTCGACAATATCCTTTTGTTTGAGTTCTCTTACTGACATTAACTCATGTAATATATCTAGGGGAGTTATAGCTTTCATCTGATAGACTCTATTTTCATATTGCTCAATTAGTGTTACTAGCAACTGTAAAACTTCAGCTTGTTCATCTGTCAAATTTTCCCCTAAATCCATAAATTTATCTACTTCATTTAGTAGACGCTTATGTTCTATTTCTGTGTCAATTATACGTGGCACAGTTTCAGAAAGTAGCTTAATGTATTCTTCCTTGTTTAGTGTAGTTGTCATATACAACCCCCTTTGGGGTAGAATGTTTTCACTAGGGACATAGTAAAGCCATATCCTAGATGTTTATGAGCTTCTGAGTAGTGTAATTAGACTATTGAGAAGCGAAATCCTCTAATAATCCTCTAATTATTCCTTATTTTTTCCACTTATCTTCATTATATTCACTATGAGTTAATACATCCTCAATCTTAATGGTCTTGACTTTATAGGTAATTTTAGTAATTAACCGAAACTTATTTCCTCCTATATTAAAAACTGTGTACCCTTGTACAAAATCTGCGTGTGGATAAACTTCCCTTACATCTATAATGTGTTTCCATTCTTCCTTTTGAGCAGTTTGGAGCCAAACATTAAGACTAATTTCAGCATCTGGATGAATCTTACTAAATTCAGTTAGGTTTTCGATGCCAATTACTTTCATAATATATTATTAAATTCGATTTTTTTAGTTTAAACATATCTGCTTTACCTTGTTTTTTTGGTCGGTCTAACTTTATGTTCTCATAAAGAGAACCAAATGTCAAGCCTCTGTACAGGAATTTTTGGAAATTCATTTCAATTAGGCGAAGTGTTGAAATTACCACCGCGTAAACGTTACGCTACTCCTGGATTTCTCATCTTGTAGGGTGCGTTCTCCGAAAGTACAGCACCATTTTTTATTAATATTTAACTGTCTGATAGCGCAGCGTGGCGCAAGTCATATCAGGATAACCAGGATTACAGGATTAACAGGATTGTATTTAATATTGATATTGTGGGATATTTGAATTAGCGCAATTTCGTGAAAATGTAGATAAATATTAAAAAACATCCTGTACATCCTCAAATTCTGAGCATCCTGATTCAGACAAATAATGTTAAAATTTTTACTAGCAGAAAATGGTCAAAAAAGATAAACTAATTGAAAAATTAAAAAATAGCCCTAACAATGTAAAGTTTAGTGATATTCGTAAACTTTTAGAGTTAGAGGAGTTTTTCTTAGATAGAATTAATAGAAGGAGCGTAATCATGAATTATCCCATAGTTGTTTATCCTTGTGAAGAAGGCGGTTTTGTAGCAGAAATTCCCGCATTAAAAGGATGTTTAGCACAGGGTGAAACTTTAGAAGAAACCTTACAAGAATTGATAATTGTGCGAAACTTATGGTTAGAAACAGCCGAAAAATATGGTCAAAAATTGCCAGATATTGAAGGTGCTATTGCAAAAGTGAAAGCTCTAAGTAGCGTATGAATTTTAGAATCAGGATTTCCACCGATTAAAGGATTAACAGGATTGTATTTGAGTTTGATATTGTGGGATATTTGAATTAGCACAATTTCCGAAAATGTAGATGAATATTAATAAAACATCCTGTACATCCTCAAATCCTGAAAATCCTGATTCAGACAAAATGCAATTTTGTGAAAATGTAGATGAATATAAAAAACTCTATGGATTGGATTATCTGTTAACATGGAATTGTAAGCACATTGCTAACCCCTATATTCAGAAAAAACTCTCACAGATTGCTGATAGTTTAAAGTATGAATTGCCAACAATATGTACACCTTATGAAATGTTAGGAGAATAATTTATGTGGAATGATGAAGTTTTGGCAGAAATTCGCAAAATAAGAGATGAACAAGCTAAGTCATTTAATTATGATTTGGCTGCTATTTGTGCTGATTTAAGAAAACAACAAGCAACTAGTGGAAGAAAGATTATTTCTATTCCATTAAAGAAGGTAGTTCTCTCACGCTAATTTTGTAGGGTGCATTAATACAATACAATGCACCGTTTTTTATTAATATTTAACTGTCTGATAGCGCAGCGTGGCGCAAGCCATATCAGGATATCCAGGATTAAAGGATTAACAGGATAATATTTGATATTGATATTGTGGGATATTAAAATTAGTGCGATTTTGTGAAAATGTAGATAAATGTTAAAAAACATCCTGTACATCCTCAAATCCTGGACATCCTGATTCAGACAAAATGCAATTTATGAAAATGTAGATAAATATCAAAAAACATCCTGTACATCCTCAAATCCTGGACATCCTGATTCAGACAAAATACAATTTATGAAAATGTAGATAAATATTAAAAAACATCCTGTAAATCCTCAAATCCTGGACATCCTGATTCAGACAAAATACAATTTCTGAAAATGTAGATAAATATTAAAAAACATCCTGTACATCCTGATTATGAGAAAATGTGATTGTTTAAACTATAATAAAATATAACCATCATTCATCATCAAATTACTATGCTAAAAAGTTACGAAGCAATTTATGAAAATGGGCAATTAACATGGTTGTCAGAACAACCTCAAGTTAATTCTGCTCGTGTGATTATCACCATACTACAAGAAAACTTACCATCAAAAAAACGCCGTATTCCTCCTGCTTCCATTGCTGGTAAAGGTAAAACATTGGGTGATATTGTTAGTCCTATTGTCAATGAAGAAGAGTGGGAATGTCTCAAATAATAGTCCTTGATACTCATATCTGGTTCTGGTTTATTAGTCAACAATTTGATGAATTTCCTACCCATTGGAGAGAAATAATTGAAACATCTGAAGAAGTAGGAGTTTCCGCTATTTCCTGTTATGAAATTGCACTTGCACAACAACGAGGAAGACTAGAATTACCTTGTACTGCTAATCAATGGTTTCAGGAAGCATTAGAACCATCAGGTATTATATTATTTCCCTTGACTGCGGAAATTGCTCAAATCCTGGATATCCTGATTCAGACAAAATGCAATTTATGAAAATGTAGATAAATATTAAAAAAACATCCTGTACATCCTCAAATCCTGGATATCCTGATTCAAACAAAATGCAATTTATGAAAATGTAGATAAACATTAAAAAACATCCTGTACATCCTCAAATCCTGGATATCCTGATTCAGACAAAATGCAATTTATGAAAATGTAGATAAACATTAAAAAACATCCTGTATATCCTCAAATCCTGGACATCCTGATTCAGACAAATTTGGTATAATTAACATGAGCATTCACTAACTAAGTTAACTATGAAAACACTAGACATAAAAGTAACTATAACAAATGATGGCAAATTATTAGTCAATTCTCCTGTAGATATACCAATGGGAGAATATAACGCTGTTATTGTATTAGAAGATCGCCCAATGGAACATCATCTGCAAACTTCTGTACAAAATGCTCAGGCTATTTTTAGAAAATATATTCCTGCTAATAGAGAACTTTCTGAAGAATTAATTCAGGAACGAAAAGAGGAAAGTTTAAATGAGTGAAGTTGTTGTAGATGCTTCTGCTATTTTAGCTTTACTCAATCAAGAAACTGGTAGCGAAGAAGTTTTAAAGTTTATGGGTAAAGCTGCAATTAGTACAGTAAATTTATCTGAAGTTATAGCAAAATTAGCAGATGCAGGAATCCCGGAAGAAGATATTAGACAGATTCTTTCTAATCTCAATCTTGAAGTTATTGATTTTAATAAAGAACAAGCATTAAAAGCAGGAATGTTGCGCCCAAATACTAAATCAATCGGGCTTTCATTTGGTGATAGGGCTTGTTTAGCATTAGGTATTATTCTTAATTAGCCTGTTCTCACAACTGATCGGTTGTGGGGTAGTATTAATGTGGGGGTTGAAGTTAGAGTAGTGCGTTAGGCATTAATGAGAGGAAATAACCATGAATACAGCCAAACTTAGCAGTGATGGTACTCATCAAATGGTGATATTACCAACAGATTTTAAAATGACAGGTACTGAAGTCTATGTTAAAAAAATTGGTAATGCCATTATTCTTATTAGTAAAGATAATCCGTGGCAAACTCTAATTGATAGTTTAGATCGATTTTCTGATGATTTTCTGATGACTAGAGATCAACTTCCTATTGATAAAAGAGAGGAATTTTAAATGCAATATCTTCTCGATACCAACATCTGTATTTATCTGATTAAGCAAAAGCCAGAAAAAGTTATAGCAAGATTTCAAACCTTGTCAATTTCTGATATTGGCATTTCTTCCATTACCGTTGCTGAATTAGAATATGGTGTTTATAAAAGTCAGCAACAAGAGAAAAATAAAAATGCCCTTATGCAGTTTTTACTTCCTTTAGAAATTATTGAATTTAGTCAAAATGCAGCAGTGATTTATGGATATATTAGAAGTGATTTAGAAAGTAAAGGGCTTGTGATTGGACCAATGGATATGCTAATTGCTGCTCATGCAATGAGTTTAGGTGTTACTCTAGTTACTAACAATATACGCGAATTTTCTCGCATTCCTAAACTCTCATTAGAAAATTGGGCAGAGTAAGTTAATGAAATGTAATGCACCGTTTTCTATTAATATTTAACTGTCTGATAGCGCAGCGTGGCGCAAGCCATATCAGGATAACCAGGATTACAGGATTAACAGGATAATATTTGATATTGATATTGTGGAATATTAAAATTAGTGCAATTTTGTAAAGATGTAGATAAATATTAAAAAACATCCTGTACATCCTCAAATCCTGGATATCCTGATTCAGACAAAATGCAATTTATGAAAATATAGATGAATATTAAAAAACATCCTGTACATCCTCAAATCCTGGACATCCTGATTCAGACAAAATGCAATTTTATGAAAATGTAGATGAATATAAAAAAACATCCTGTACATCCTCAAATCCTGGACAATCTTTTTTGTGGAGTTCTCTTATGTCTGATTTCAACTGGAAATTTTTAAGGATAGTTTTATCTTGGCAAGGTTTATTTACTGTAATTATTACTAATTGCTTATTGATTCTCAACCTAGCTACCAAACCAGCCATTGCTCAGAACGGACAGGATTGTTGGGTATCATCAAAAGCAACTCAAGAAAAAGAAAACTTACGTTTATTGGCTTTTAAAGGCAATAAAGAGGCGGCAAGTCGCTATCAGAAATTACTCAAACAGCATACACAAGAATTAAAAACCTGTCGTAGTCAGACTTGGCCGCAAACTCAGGCTATTTGGTTGCGCCTGTATCCCTGTGATATCCAGCCGGGAGCAGTTGATCAAATTATGGATCGAATTGTCAACCAAGGCTATAACCAAGTTTATTTAGAAGTATTTTATGATGGACGGGTACTATTACCCGCCGCAGCTAATTCTACTGTTTGGCCTGCTGTAGTTCGCCTTCCTGGGGCAGAAAAATTTGATTTATTAGCATCAGCAATTAAAAAAGGGAAACAACGGGGGTTAAAAGTTTATGCTTGGATGTTTACTAATAACTTTGGTTACACCTATGCTCAACGTGCAGATAGACAAAATGCGATCGCTCGTAATGGCAAAAATCAAACCAGCTTATCCGTAGTAGAAGATAGTTCCCAAGTCTTCATTGATCCCTACAACACCCAAGCAAAAACCGATTACTACCGCATGGTGCAACAGGTTATCCGCCGTCGTCCAGATGGTGTTCTCTTCGATTATGTTCGTTATCCTCGTCAGACCGGCATTGACTCCATTGCTACCAAAGTTCATGACCTCTGGCTATTTACTCCAGCCACCCAAGAAGTCCTATTTAGTCGCGCCAAAAATGCCAAAGGATTAGAATTAATTCGTCGTTTTTTAACCAAAGGATATGTCAGCGCTGGCGACATAGCAGAAATTGATAAACGCTATCCTCAAGAAGATGAACCCATGTGGGAAGGGCGTATTCCCCCCAAAAAGCAGAAATCCTTGCCTTCTCCAGGAGAAAAACAGCGGGTTTTGCAATTGGATTTGTGGTTACTCTCCGTTGCTCATGCTATGCAAGGTATCTTAGATTTTGTAGCTTTAGCAAGTTACCCAGCCAAACAAAAAGGTATTCCCGCGGGAGCAGTATTTTTTCCCGAAGGTAATCAAGCTTTAGGACAGGGGTATGATTCCCGCTTGCAACCTTGGGATAAGTTCCCCAGTACCCTAGAATGGCATCCCATGTCCTATGCAAATTGCGGGAATGCTAGTTGCATTGTGGCGCAAGTTCAACAAGTTTTAAAAATGGCGCAACCAGGTACAAAAGTGATTCCGGCTTTAGCTGGGAAGTGGGGAGAATCAATTAGCAATCGTCCCCCATTAGAAGTACAAATGCAAGCCCTCCGCCAATTATCTCCTCAAATTAAGGGTGTTAGCCATTTTGCTTATTCTTGGCAACATCCTGAACATGACGGAGAACGGAAAGCTTGCAATATCCGGTGAAAAATGCTGTAGCTAGGAATCAACATACCTATCTAATGTAGTAGCTAATGTAGTTTTAGGAACAGCACCAACAACCGTTTTAATTTGTCGTCCCCCCTTAAATATCATCAAAGTGGGAATACTGCGAATCCCGTAATGACTAGCAACAGTAGGATTTTGATCAGCATTCAACTTTACCACTTTTACCTGTCCTGCATATTCCGCAGCAACTTCTTCCACTACAGGAGACAGCATCTTACAAGGACCGCACCAAGGGGCCCAAAAATCAACTAAAACAGGAGTTGGACTTTCTAGCACTTCTTGCTTAAATGTAGCTTCAGTGACATTGGTAATAGATGACATAAATTGTTTGCCTAGATTTCAATCAATAACTTAATAATATCGAATAAAAGAGGAGAGCAGGAAAACCAAATTATCTGCGTTTATCTGCGTCTATCTTCTGCCATCTGCGGTTAATTATTGCCCATTATACCTCACTTGCATAGAAATTTCTCTACTTTGTTAAAGTGTTAATTTACCTCTAAATTAGGGGAATTTTGATCAGCACCACAATGATGACAATAAGGTAATTCTTTATAAGTTAACTCATGACAATTATGGCATTCGACATATTGATAGTAACCGCAGTGGGGACAGTGGCTATCTTGAGGACGAATTTTTCTAGCACACCGAATACAGCGGGATTTTTGAATTCTGTTAGCTGCTTGAATTCTATGATTAAAGACAACGGTTTGGAAGAATTTAATCATGCCAAAACCAACTAAGGGAATTAGCAAAATATAAACATAACTAATTAGGAAAACTAGCCCACCAAACAGAAAACTAATAATATCAAACAAGAATTTAAATATTACACCAATTCT
>NZ_JADEWA010000576.1:0-2921 GCF_015207865.1 Dolichospermum sp. LEGE 00246 | reverse complement strand
ATTAAATTATATCAATTTTCATGTTTATTTGTTCATATTTCAGTCTTTGTTTTAGGGAAAGTTAAGGCTTTTATTCCAGTGATTCTCAGCCTGTGACTCCTAAATCAACTTATTTTCCGTAGTATGGAGGATGCGGTTTGAAGTTATCTATAAAATTGTATCTGTCTAAACTAGATAGGAAATTGAAATTATGAAGATTAATTTACAACTAGCGCTTAATGATGCTGGTATAGATGCAAATCAAACTAGCACTCAACGTCAATTAGTAGTTTCTGTTTCTGCTAGTGGTGAAACAATAGATCGGACTGTGCCATTGAACTTATGCTTGATTCTCGATCATAGCGGTTCAATGATGGGAAAATCCCTAGAAACTGTCAAAAATGCCGCTTGTTTATTGGTAGATCGTCTCACTCCTGAAGATCGCCTCAGTGTGGTTGTTTTTGACCACCGGGCTAAAGTTCTAGTCCCAAATCAGTTAATTAGCGATCGCCAACATATTAAAAAACAGATCATGCAACTCAAAGCTGATGGGGGAACTGCTATTGATGAGGGTTTACGCTTAGGAATTGAAGAATTAGCCAAGGGTAAACATGATACAGTTTCCCAAGCATTTTTACTGACTGATGGGGAAAATGAACATGGTGATAACGATCGCTGTTTGAAATTTGCCCAATTAGCCGCCAGTTATAATTTAACTCTAAATACATTGGGATTTGGTGACAATTGGAATGATAAAGTTTTAGAAAAAATCGCTGATGCTGGCATGGGTACGTTGTCTTATATTCAACACCCAGATCAGGCTGTATCGGAATTTGGGCGGTTGTTTAGTCGAATGCAAACAGTGGGGTTGACTAACGCTCAACTATTATTATCCTTAATGCCTAATGTGCGGTTAGCAGAACTCAAACCCATTGCCCAAGTTTCCCCAGATACCATTGAGTTACCAGTACAACCCGAAAGCGATGGGCGCTTGGTGGTGAGATTGGGCGATTTAATGAAAGACGGGGAACGGGTAGTTTTAGTTAATATTTATGTGGGACAGTTGCCAGAAGGTAAACAGGCGATCGCTAATGTTCAAGTCCGCTACGATGACCCCGCCCATAACCAAATCGGGCTATACTCCCCCAATCTACCAATTTATGCTCATGTCACCAGGGAATACCAACCAGCACCAAATCCCCAGGTACAACGGTCGGTTTTAGCTTTAGCCAAATATCGCCAAACCCAGTTAGCCGAAACGAAATTACAGCAGGGTGATCGGGCTGGTGCAGCAACGATGTTACAAACTGCGGCAAAAACTGCGCTGCAAATGGGAGATGCTAGTGCTGCAACGGTATTGCAAGTTTCCGCCACCCGCCTACAAGCTGGGGAACAGTTATCAGAAAGCGATCGCAAAAAAACCAGAATTGTCTCAAAAACTGTTTTGCAAGATGCTTCCCCTCAATGAAAGTTCAACTAACATCGGCTCTAAATGATACCAACGTTGATGCTGCCCAACAAAGCAATCAACGTCAACTCTCAATTTCTATTTCCGCCATTCCTGCTGAATTTGAACAAAGTTTACCCTTGAATCTCTGCTTGATTCTCGATCAAAGTGGTTCTATGTCCGGTGAACCCATGAATATTGTCATTCAAGCAGTTGAGCAATTATTGGATCAATTAAAAGTTGGTGACAGGATTTCCATCATCGGTTTTGCTGGCACGTCTGGAGTCATTATCCCCAACCAAATCATCCAAGATATTGAAAGCATCAAAACCCAGTTAAGAGCCAAGCTAAAGGCTGCTGGCGGGACTGTCATCGCCGAAGGTTTATCCTTGGGGATTACAGAACTACTCAAAGGCACAAAAGGGGCGGTTTCCCAAGCCTTCCTCCTCACAGATGGTCATGGGGATAACGGGTTACAGATTTGGAAATGGCAAATTGGACCAAATGACAATAAACGTTGTTTGCAACTTGCCAAAAAAGCCGCCAAACTCAACCTGACAATTAACACCCTGGGTTTTGGTGATGACTGGAATCCAGATTTATTGGAAAAGATTGCTGATGCAGGGGGTGGGACTCTAGCTTATATCGAGAACCCAGAACAAGCTGTAACTCAATTTGCGCGGCTATTTCGGCGGGTACAATCAGTGGGATTAACAAATGCCCATTTACTCCTATCTTTAGTACCTGTTGTCCGTCTGGCGGAACTCAAACCCGTTGCCCAAGTTGCCCCAGATACCATTGAATTACCAGTGGAAACCGATGCTAATGGGACTTTAATACTGCGGTTAGGGGACTTGATGAAGGATAGCGAAAGGGTTGTTTTAGCGAATATTTATCTGGGACAATTACCAGAAGGGAAACAAGTCATTGGTCATATTCAAATTCGCTATGATGACCCATCCTTGAATAAAGAGGGTTTACTTTCTCCCTTAGTGCCAATATATGCCAATTTTACCAAGAGTTATGAACCTGCTCTCAATTCCCAGGTGCTAAACTCGATTCTGCTTTTGGCTAAATATCGGCAAACTCAATTAGCTGAGGCAAAATTAGAACTAGGCGATCGCCTTGGTGCTGCCACAATGTTACAAACTGCTGCTAATACCGCCTTGCAAATTGGTGATACCTGTGCAGCCACCGTGCTACAAGTTTCAGCAACTCGCTTACAAGCCGGTGAAGAACTCACCGAAAGCGATCGCAAGAAGACAAGAATGGCATCCAAGACTATTTTGAAAGAATAGCTGTAGGGTAGGTCTTTTGGCCTACCTGATCAAATTTTCGGCAATTTTTGAGCCAGCGATCGCTCAAAAACCATGAAGTAGGGTTTGCTGATAGCGCAGCGTGGCGTTAGCCATACTTCTAGCAGTTCGTCAAATTTATTTTGACGGGTAATGGAAAAAAACTTCTGTTCTTCCCTCCCCCTCTACCTCCCCCACAT
>NZ_JADEWA010000575.1:0-2939 GCF_015207865.1 Dolichospermum sp. LEGE 00246 | reverse complement strand
TACATTTCAAAAAATTAATTTTTTGAGAACTTTTTGGCGTGGGCTTTAATTCTCAATAACCAATACTTATTGACAGAACTATTGCTGTTACGTACTTTTAGACTTTTTATTTACATCGAACTCAGGTGATTCGGGAGCCTTGGTTTGAACTAACAAGATTATCTAATATATTACGATGGCTAATCATCACCCCTTTCGGTGCAGAGGTTGAACCAGAGGTGTATTGTAAATAAGCTAAAGAATCATCTGTAACTTCTGGATATTGCCATTCTTGAGCAGAATCAAGAGCAATTTTATCAGTTATTAACCAATGCAGATTTTGAAAATCTGGTATTTCTGGAACTAATTTATCAATACTAGATTTTACCTGAAAAGTAGTCAAAACTACTGATGGCTGTGCATCCTGAATAATTGCCTGTAGTTTTGGCAATATTTGTTTTAAATAAGAAACATCAGGAAGAGGTGTGGGAACAGCTACAACTCCTGCATAAAGACAGCCATAAAAGGCGACAATTACCTCTAGTCCTTGAGGATAAAGAAGAATAGCCCGTTCACCTTTAGCTGTCAAATTCTGAATCTCAACAGCAATTGCCCTCGCCTGTTGATCTAATTGTTGATAGGTTAAAGAGCCAACTTCTATCTTTCCTTCCTGAAGAAAAGTATGGGATACTTTTTGTGGTTGGTCTATAGCTCTTTGTTGGAGCATTGAGATTAACGTTGAAAAATTATTTTGATCCATCAGTTAATAATCTCATTATTGAAATTAGATAATATTACTTAATTAACGTTTAATGATCTCCATTTTCATCCCATATTTAGGACGCAAAGTCAGACCAAAAAGAGGCTCAACTTGATGACCTGGTACTAACTTAAACTTATATCTTTGAGTGATTGTTGCTACGAGAAGAATTAGTTCCATCATGCCAAATGCTTTCCCAAGACAAATTCTTCCGCCCAAACTAAAAGGAAAATAAGCCCCTAAAGGTAATTTTTTACTTAAACCGTCGAGCCAACGTTCCGGCTTAAAAAGTTCAGGTTCAGGGAAATAATGTGGATGACGATGTGCTGTCCATTGACTGACAAATACCTCCATACCTTGAGCAACTGGATATCCCAAAATTTCTGTTTTTTCTAAGGCAACACGAGCCATAATCCAAACGGGAGGATAAAGCCTTAATGTTTCTAAAATACAAGCTTCCGTATAGGGCAATTGTGGAATATCTGCCACTGTAGGAATTCGTCCTTGAAGAACAGTTTGAATCTCGGCAAATAATTTTTCTTCTATATGAGGATGCTCAGATAATAGCCAAGAAATCCAGGTTAAGGCGATCGCTGTTGTTTCATGTCCAGCTAGAAAAATATTGACAATCTCATCTCTTATTTGTTGGATTGTTATGGATTGATTGTTGTCAGCTTGGCTTTGCAACAAAATTTCCAGAAAGTTTTTTTCTCCTCCCATCTGATGTTCTTGGATCATTTTATAGATAAACTGATCTAGTTGTTTGATACTTTGACGAAGTTTTAAATTACTGGGAGTTGGCAACCAATCTGGAGTAATGAATAAATCTTGGTTAACTGATTTGAAACGATTGATTGTGGCATCTAAAGCCACATTGAAGACATTGGCAAACTCAGAATCTATAGTTACACCAAACATAGTTCGAGCAATAATAGTTCGAGTAATAGCCACATAATCTTGATAAATATCACGCACCTGTTTATCACTCCACATATTTATTACAGAGTTAGTTTCATCAATCATGACTTGTGCATAATTCATTAACATCTGTTTATGAAAAGCTGGTTGAAGCAAAGTGCGTTGCTGTTGATAAAATTTGCCTTCGTTTAAAAAGAGTCCATTTCCTAAGATAAATTTAGAACTCAGTTCAAAAATCTGTCCCTTACGCATAAAATTCTGTTGTTGCCGAACAAAAACATCCTCAATACAATCAGGATGATTAAGAAACAGTGCAGAATTAGATAAAAATCGCAAGGGAACTAGCTTTCCATATTCAAGAGAACAATTGCTCAGAAAGCTGATCGGATCTCGAATATATCCTAAAAGATGACCGAAGAGATAATTTTGTGGGGGAGATGAATAAGAAACTGGAGTTTCTTCTTTTATTGACTGTTCAGAATCTTTTAACATAATTAAATTTCCCAGATTGAAAAGGATGATTGTTTTTAGTTTGACCTTACAGATGCACTACAAAAAAATCAAGTAGTTGAACTAGGATCACTCTTGCTTGTTCATCTAATTGTTGATAGGTTAAACAACCTAATTCCTTATCACTATCTTGGAGAAAAATGTATGCTTTTTTATCCGGTTGATATTTTGAACGATATTGCAAGATTTCAATTAAATTTGAAAAGTTATTTACTGTCATATATAGAAATCCGGTTTGATTCCTGAATTTACTTGTGTGGTCAGGGAACAGGGAACAGGGAACAGGAAAGACATAATTGATACCTACTGAGTCTTGTTCAAAAATCAAATAGGAGTCCTATAGGAATTCGGGTTAAATTTTGAAAATATACAGCAGTTACAGATATTATGAAGTACAGATATTAATGATAAAACCCTTGTTGTGCGGGCATCTTGTCTTTGCTACTAATTATGTAAATTTTCATTAAAAATACCATAGCTCTGAATAAGTATTGCAACTTTGTTTACAAATCAAAATATTCTAAGTATATCTATATGTCAATGTAGGGTAAATCCTGAATTGGAGAGTCCCGATATGCCCAAGCCTCAATCCGTGGGCGTGTTAGCGGTATTGACTTGAATGTGAACGACCAAGGAAAAGCAAGTTATACTGGCATTTTTCAGCCGGGTTCTATCTTCGCACCATTTATTATTGCTAATAATACTTTAATAAATTACATCATAGCCCCCTCCTCGCTTGCGGGGAGGGGGTTGGGGGTGTCTCTTATACCCA
>NZ_JADEWA010000574.1:0-2950 GCF_015207865.1 Dolichospermum sp. LEGE 00246 | reverse complement strand
GAGGGTTAGGGAGGGGTAAAACATTTAATACAGCAATCATGACTTTTCAGACAACCTCTCAATAATAAAAGTTAATTAATCTTAATTTCTAACAGTAACTAACTAAATCATCCACTATGTTATCCGTTAAAGATGCAGAAACGATTATTTTCAATCATGTTCAACCTTTAAATCAAGAACATGATCTTGAAGTTGTTGATTTATTGACAGCATTTCACCGAATTTTAGCAACTCCTGTAATTAGTTCTTTAGATTTTCCCCATTGGGATAATTCCGCAATGGATGGTTTTGCAGTGCGTTATGAAGATGTGCAAAATTCCACTTCTGAAAATCCGACAATTTTAGAAGTTGTCGAAGAGATTCCCGCAGGATATCAACCTCAAAATACTATTCAACCAGGACAAGCAGCAAGGATTTTCACTGGTGCAATAATCCCAAAAGGTGCGGATACTGTAGTTATGCAGGAAAAAACTAAATTGCAGGAAAACCAAGTTTTTATTTTTGCTACACCGCAACCCCAAGAATTTATTAGACACCAAGGAGACTTTTACCAAGCCGGAAAAGAACTTTTACCAGCAGGAATTCCCCTGAATGCAGCAGAAATTGCTATTTTAGCGGCTGCACAATTGCCAGAAATCAGTGTTTTCCGTCGTCCGCGAGTGGCAATTTTTTCAAGTGGTGACGAATTAGTAACACCAGAACAAACCCTAAAACCTGGACAAATAGTAGATTCTAACCAATATGCTTTAGTTGCTTTGGTGCAAGAATTGGGTGCAGAAGTGTTAATGTTAGGAATTGTTAAAGATAATCCAACTGCATTAACAGAGACTATAAATTATGCCATTAATCATGCGGATATAGTTCTTTCTTCTGGTGGAGTTTCCGTAGGTGATTATGATTATATTGATAATATATTAGCATCTTTGGGAGCAGAAATTCATTTTCGTGCTGTGCAGATGCGTCCAGGAAAACCTCTCACATTTGCCACATTTCCCAACTCCCTTTATTTTGGTTTACCAGGAAATCCCGTTTCGGCTTTAGTGACATTTTGGCGATTTGTAAAACCGACAATTAAAAAACTTTCAGGAATTAATCGAGGTTGGGAAGCAAAACTTTTAAAAGTAAAATCCCATTGCGAATTAAAATCTAACGGAAAAATGGAAACTTATATTTGGGGTACTTTAAATTTAAATGATGGTATTTATGAATTTCATCAAACAAGTGGTAATTTAAATTCTGGAAACTTAATTAACTTATCCCAAACTAATGCTTTAGCAATTTTACCATTGGGAAAAACCTTAATTTTACCAGGAGAAGAAACCTTAGTTTTGCGAATAGGATAAAATAAAATGAACTCTCTGCAACTCTGCGCCTCTGCGTGCAAAAATAGATTACTTTCATAAGTCTAGCTATATTTTGTTGGGTTTCACTTCGTTCTACCCAACCTACAATTATCTTAGGTATTAGTAAATTGTCTTTTATCAAGCAGAGGAGAATCTATATCTAAAAGCCAATTTTCATCAACAAATTCCAGATTTTCATTATAGATAAGAACTAACTCACCTATATTTTGAATAATTGGACTTCCGAATGGGTAAGATTTATCATGGGGATCATGAGGGATCATTTTAGCATAAATAGTAGTAGTACCAATAAGAGAAAATTTGAGTTTTAGAAAACGTTTATCTTGGGTAACACCTACAAAACTACTAACTAATTCTGCTTCTATGGTATGAGGTAAGCTAATTGAGTCATAATATTCATCCTGTTCATCCCAATAACCATTGATTGTATAACAGCATTGTTCAAGATGTTTTTGAACAAGAGAATTAGGATCTAAATTTTCTAATATTTCAGTTAAATCTTGCCAGATTTGGTGATTTTTCAATTGAAGTGTAGTCATAATTTATTCTGGATTAATGTTGTGTTACAAAACCAGGAAAATGTAATATACCATTAACATATTTGGCGTGAAACCGTCTATCACCACCGTTACCTAACACTTTAGATTTTAAATTATATCCTTTTTCTTGAGAATCAACAAGCCCAATACTACCCTGTGGGTGTACTAACCCTTTCGCAATTGCCTTTAAATGCTTTCCTTTACCATCATATCTTATACCTAATTTTATTTGTTCGTCGCTAAATGAAACTTGCAAATCATAAGTTGAAGAATATACAACGTCAGGTTGAATATCTTGCCAATTATTGGGTAATGGTAAAACTTCCATGATATCTAACGGTTTACGGTTCTACGGATGTCTTTATAAAATCGAATAATTACATCAGTAGTGTTGAATCCTGCAACAAAACTTTACAATCTTTGCGTTTTACTCAGGTAAAATCCCTTGTCTATTATTGTTGTATGCAATTACTTGGTTAATTTAACTAAATATTGGCTTAAATTTTCTAATAATCTTTGATGTCTTTCCGTTGAAATTGCCCCAATTGAACCAATTATACTGTTACTATAAATAACGGTTAAAAAGCTTAATCGAATAACAGATTGACTAACTAAACCACTGAATTGAAAATCCTCATCTTCTGGTGAAATTATTTCATCAAAATTAGCAATATATTGTTTGAATTGGGTACTAATACCACAAACTAAAAAGTCTTGATATTTTGGCATTTCTTTTAAAATCAGCGCAGGACGATTTTTTATTCCTCCATTTGCTTGGGGAACAGGAGTTAATACAATATCACATTCTTTCATAATTCTTGTTATATTCTTTAATTAATTCTAGGGTATATTCTGGTTCATCATCTCCATAACATAGATTCAAATTTTTCAAAGAAAAATATTCCCAATCGTCTTGATTTTCCGTATCATTATCTACAATAATAGGTGTAATTAACACTTTTGTTCCTTCGGGAATAGACAAGGAATCAATTAATTCTATTTTCCCATTTTTAACAACTGCTAACTGTGGTGATATCATGGTTATAT
>NZ_JADEWA010000573.1:0-2953 GCF_015207865.1 Dolichospermum sp. LEGE 00246 | reverse complement strand
CCCCAGCCCTCCCCTTACCAAGGGCCTTACCAAGGGGAGGGTGTCCGATAGGACGGGTGGGGTGTTTGAAATTCCCCCAGACGAAGAACCGTTACTTTATGCGCGGCGGTTAGTAGCCCAACGGTGTTTGTATGGTGTGGATAAAAACCCTTTTGCGGTGAATTTGGCGAAGTTATCTTTGTGGTTGGCGACTTTGGCGAAATCTCATCCTTTTACTTTTTTAGATCATGCTTTTAAGTGGGGAGATTCTTTGGTTGGATTGAATAAGGAACAAATTAAAAATTTTAGTTGGATAGCAGATACTACTTATACAGATCCCAATTTACCTTTATTTAATCAGTCAATTACTAAGGTGAAAGTTTATCGAGATGAAATTTTTAATCTTGGTGATAGTGACTATGAGAAAAAACGCGATGTTTATGAAAATGCGGAATTGGAATTAACGGAAACGCGGGTAAAGGGTGATTTAGTGATTGCGGCATTTTTTGCCAAAGATAAGGATAAAGCCAGGAAGGAAGAATTAGATAAGTTTCGGTTGATGTTTAAAAAGATGGAAAAACAAACGGGTGCGCGTGTCGGTGTCCGTATGGGTTTCAGCGTGGGTAGGGGTTTAGCAATGCTAAACCCGGACAATGTTGATAATGATGACAATATTGATAATAACGATAATGTTGATAATTTAGAGATTATCAATATATGTGATAATTTAAAATCCGGTGCAAAATCTGTACCTGTGTTTAATTGGGAAATTGAATTTCCTGAAGTTTTTGATAGAGTTAATCCCGGTTTTGATGCAATTATCGGAAATCCTCCTTTTGCGGGGAAGAATACGACAATTAATGGAAATATTGAAGGTTATTTAGATTGGTTGAAAGTTGTTAACCCGGAATCTCATGGAAATGCTGATTTAGTGGCGCATTTTTTTAGAAGGGCGTTTGATATATTACGAGAAAATGGCACTTTTGGCTTAATTGCTACTAACACTATAGCCCAAGGAGATACCCGCAGCACAGGGTTAAGATATATCTGTGAAAATGGCGGAATTATTTATAATGCTCAAAAGCGGTTAAAGTGGCCGGGTTTAGCTGCGGTTGTAGTTAGCGTAGTTCATGTATTTAAGGGTCAATATATTAAGGGGAAATGGTTAAATAATTATGCGGATAAAAAATATTTAGATAATCAGGAAGTTGATTTAATTTCAGCGTTCCTATTTCATGCGGGGGGAAATCAAGATCCCAAGGTATTATTAGCAAATGCTAATAAGAGTTTTATAGGTAGTTATGTTTTAGGAATGGGGTTTACTTTTGATGATGATAACCCAGATGCTACACCGATAGCAGAAATGCACAGGTTAATTACAGAAAATCCTAAAAATGCAGAAAGAATTTTTCCTTATATTGGCGGCGAAGAAGTCAATTCTAGTCCCACTCATGCACATCGTCGCTACGTGATTAATTTTGGTGAAATGAGTGAAGAGGAAGCAAGAAACTATCCTGATTTAATGAATATTGTAGAGGACAAAGTTAAACCTGCACGCGCACATTTAAATACAAATGCTATAGGAAGAAAAAGGGCTGAATCATGGTGGAAATATGGATCTTCAGCACAGGAACTTTATAACGGAATATCCCAATTTAATCGGGTATTAGTAACTTCGCGTCATCAACCACATTGGTGTACAGCATTTATGGAAGCTAATATAGTTTATTCTGAAGCCTTGGTAGTTTTTGCAAATGAACAAAATTCATTTTTCACTATTCTACAATCTCGCATACATGAAATATGGACAAGATTTTTTGGTTCATCATTAGAAGATAGACTTCGTTACACACCTTCCGACTGTTTTGAAACATTCCCATTTCCCGAAGACTGGGAAAACAACGCCATATTAGAACAAACGGGAAAAACCTATTATGAATACCGCGCAGAATTGATGGTAAAAAACAACCAAGGACTGACAGACACCTACAACCGATTTCATGACCCCGACGAATACGACAGCGACATACTCAAACTCCGCGAACTTCACACCGCAATGGACAAAGCAGTTCTCGACGCTTACGGGTGGGGTGATATATCCACAGAATGTACATTTTTACTCGACTACGAAGAAGAGGAAGAAGAAGACAACCCCAAAGGAAGAAATAAGAAAAAACCTTGGAGATATCGCTGGACAGAAGCAACCCATGATGAAACATTAGCCAAATTATTAGACCTCAATCAAACCCGCTATGAAGCCGAAATCTTAGGAGGTAAAGTTGCAGAAGGGAAGAAAAAAGCCAATACTAAAAAAGCAGCTAAAACCCGAAAACCGACAACCGATAACATCCCAACCATTACTGGTTTCACCGAACCATAATTGTAGGTTGGGTTGACGCAACCAAACCCAACAAATATCAAAATCAGGATTTAGGTTTGATAAAAAATATCTTTTTTGGCTTTTGGTGAGAAATCAAATAAATGTCTGAATCAGGATTTACAGGATTTAAGGATTTACAGGATGTTAATTTTATCCATTCGTCGGTTTATCCATTTATTCATTTGTCCATTTATTCATTTGTCAGCCCGCCAGCCCGCCAGGGGTTATAAACCCCCGTCTAATAGCGCAAGTCCTCTAAAAGAGGACTAAAAAAAATCAACATAATTAATATTACCCTTTCCCCCAATCGTCTTCAGACGATTTTAGCTATTAGACAGAGGTTTTTAACCTCTGGCTATTTGGATATCTCTGGTTTGATAAAAAAATATCTTCTTTTGGCTTTTGGTGAGAAATCAAATAAATGTCTGAATCAGGATTTACAGGATTTAAGGATTTACAGGATGTTGATTTTATCCATTCGTCGGTTTATCCATTTATTCATTTGTCCATTTATTCATTTGTCAGCCCGCCAGCCCGCCAGGGGTTATAAACCCCCGTCTAATAGCGCAAGTCCTCTAAAAGAGGACTAAAAAA
>NZ_JADEWA010000070.1:0-16469 GCF_015207865.1 Dolichospermum sp. LEGE 00246 | reverse complement strand
TGTGTATAAGAGACAGGGGGAGGGAAGAACAGAAGTTTTTTCCGATCATCACTCGTCAAAATAAATTTGACGAACTACTAGCGGCAGAGCCGCAATTCAGCATTCCCAGTCAGAGACTGGGAACGAGATTAATAGTATGATTACAAATCACGATGACTAAATGATTTTGCGTTTGCACCTGTGTAGGTTTTCACAATATGTCCATTACCAGACATTTGATATTTATATGTAATCAAACCTTCTAAACCAACTGGTCCGCGCGGGGGCATTTGTTGGGTACTAATTCCCACTTCTGCACCAAATCCATAACGGAAACCATCAGCAAATCGGGTAGAACAATTATGATAAACTCCTGCTGCATTGACTAAGCCTTGAAATGTTTCTGCGGCTGTGATATCTTCAGTAATAATTGCTTCTGTGTGGCGAGAACCATAATTTTCAATGTGGGATATGGCTTCATTTAAAGAATCAACTATTTTAATGGCTAAAATCAAATCACTGTATTCTGTTTGCCAGTCTATTTCTGTGGCTGGGGCAATATCTGGTAAAATTTGTAAGGTGCGCTGATCACCTTTTAATTCTACATTTTGTGCTTGTAAAGCTGCGGCAACTTGGGGCAGAAATTCGGCAGCAATGCTACTATGAACTAGTAAAGTTTCAATGGCATTACAAGCAGCGGGATATTGGATTTTAGAATCTACAGTAATATTAATAGCCTTAGTAATATCAGCGGCTTGATCTACATAAAGATGACAAATACCATCAGCGTGACCTAATACGGGAATCCGGGTATTGTCTTGGACAAATTTCACAAAAGCATTAGAACCTCTGGGAATAATTAAATCTACATATTTATCTAGTTGCAATAGTTCTAATATTTCTTCTCTACTGGTTAACAATTGCACGGCATCAGGGTTAACCGCAGTCTGAGATAATCCTTGTTTAATGGCTTTAATTATCGCTTCACAAGAACGTAATGCTTCTTTACCACCTTTGAGAATTACACCATTACCGGATTTAATTGCTAAGGAAACTATTTGAATTGCGGCTTCAGGACGGGCTTCAAAAATGATGCCTAAAACGCCTAAAGGACAGGTAATGCGTTTGAGAATTAAACCTGTATCAATTTCCCGATGAATTTGGACTTTACCAATAGGATCATCTAGTTTACCAACATCTCGCACACCAGCGATCGCATCCCTTAATTTATGTTCATCCAAAAGTAACCGTTTATATAGGGGTTTGGCGATTCCCACCGCTATCGCTGCTTGACAATCAGCCAAATTTGCTGCCAAAATATCATCCTTAGCCAATTCTAAAGCTTGAGCGATCGCTTCAATGGCTTGATTTTTATCTTCAGTGGAGAGAACTGCCAGCTTACTTGCAGCTTGTCGGGTTTGTTGTGCGATAGCTTCGCTTGCAGTAGGCATCGCACTTAAAGGAGAGACAATGTTGAGAATAGTCATAGTACGCCAGAATTTTCAAGTATCGTAACAATCTGTATCTTTTTCCCATCCTATCAATCTTAGTTAGACCTTGCTGCGTGGCATCAGCCATAAAAGTTATCTGTGAGGAAAATGAAAAAATTAGCCATTTCAGCTAATTTTTCCCTATTTTGCTCATTTAAGCCAACTCAGCCCAGAAACTCAACCTTCTTGAACTTGACGCTCAAAGTCTGAGCAAGTTTTTTCCACTACAGCCAGCGCAAAAGGATAGATATCTTGATGTTCTTCTTTCAACCAACCCAAGAGATTAGCCATCTGAGCATTCCGTAAATCTAAATCCGTCTGAAAAATAATTGAAGTTGCCATCGCTTGAGCATAATGGGGCGGATGACCCTGCTGAATAAACGCATCCACCAAAGCAGCTAAAGCCGTCTGTGAGACAGTAGGAGGAGTCCCTTGTATAGACATAGTTTTTAGAAAAAATAATTAATCAAATCATCCTACTTTATTTAAACAAAGAGTGGCTAATAGTAATAATACCTAATTTAAAACAGGAATTCACTCAAATTTAAGTGAATTTACCGTAACCAAGGCTTACGTACTGAAGAATAATTCTACTTATATTTTATATTTCCTACACATTTAAAAATAGTCTATTTACTTATTTCTCAGAGATACTTAGATACCATCTATGCCCTACTGCATTTATCTAAATTTTATTCCCAAAAAGCTAAAAATGTATGCCCAGCTTAGGTTCATGCGGTATATCTATATTAAAATAGAAGCAGATATCTCATATTTTAGTCAAATGTTAATCAAATAAAAACAAGAATATTATCCAGGCTCTCTAAGTAATATTGACAAGTAGTACGGACAAAATTATGAATAATAGAATTTACATTTATTTACATTTTTTTACCTTTCTATCTATTTACATCTTTTGGAATAAGTGATATTTGTATATTGTGGTTTGTTAAGCAACTAACTAACCATCAAAAGAACAGTGAGCTAAGGTACAAATATATGGCAGTCGAAAAAACTAATTCTTCCTCCAGCTTGGCAGAAGTTATTGATAGAATCCTTGACAAAGGTATCGTAATTGATGCTTGGGTTCGTGTTTCTTTAGTTGGTATCGAACTACTAGCAATTGAAGCTCGGATCGTTATTGCTTCCGTTGAAACCTACTTGAAATATGCAGAAGCAGTTGGTTTAACTCAATCAGCAGCGGTTCCTGCTTAATTATTAATTAAGTAGATTTTCAAAGCATAGTAGAATAACTCGAAGATTCAGAATCTGGCAGTTGTTCTCTAGATTCAGATGAATTCCACAACAACAGTGAGCTAAGGTGCAAATATTATGGCAGTCGAAAAAACTAATTCTTCCTCCAGCTTGGCAGAAGTTATTGATAGAATCCTTGACAAAGGTATCGTAATTGATGCTTGGGTTCGTGTTTCTTTAGTTGGTATCGAACTACTAGCAATTGAAGCTCGGATCGTTATCGCTTCTGTTGAAACCTACTTGAAATATGCAGAAGCGGTTGGTTTAACTCAATCAGCAGCAGTTCCTGCTTAATTATTAATTAAGTAGATTTTCAAAGCATAGTAGAATAACTCGAAGATTCAGAATCTGGCAGTTGTTCTCTAGATTCAGATGAATTCCACAACAACAATGAGCTAAGGTGCAAATATTATGGCAGTCGAAAAAACTAATTCTTCCTCCAGCTTGGCAGAAGTTATTGATAGAATCCTTGACAAAGGTATCGTAATTGATGCTTGGGTTCGTGTTTCTTTAGTTGGTATTGAACTACTAGCAATTGAAGCTCGGATTGTCATCGCTTCCGTTGAAACCTATTTGAAATATGCAGAAGCAGTTGGTTTAACTCAATCAGCAGCAGTTCCTGCTTAATTAAGTAAATTCCTAATATCAGGATTAATGAGTCTTTAATTTAATCCTGATATTCAACCTGCTTTTTTTATTATCTGTATATCCCTCTTCTATCAAAATCAGGTGAAACCTTCATTTTACTAGGTTGTCAAACCTTGAAAATCTGTTGATTTATCTAAATAGTGATGAAAGAAGAGCATTCTGAAATTAAGGTTTCTCAAAGGATATAACAAAAAAGCGGAAACCTCTGAAACTAGATTCAGTGGATTAAAAAATTCAGTGAACCTAGTTAATGCCAGTTTATCATTTTCTGGAGAAATTTATGACTGCTTTAATACCAAAAATTCGTCAAGAACGTCAGTCAATAGCTGAAGCAGTAGCTCAACTATTTCAAGAGACTAATGAATTCTTGTCTGCTACAACAGCGAAAAGAACCGCCCAAGCTCAAAAACAAGCTGAAGAGCTACAAGCGTTCCGTAAGCAAGTTGAGCAAACTAGCCAAGAATTTTTAGCAGCAACTGCTCAAGAACGCATTGCTCAAGCTCAAAAACAAGCAGAAGAACTACAAGCGTTCCATAAGCAACTTGATCAAACTAGCCAAGAATTTTTAGCAGCAACTGCTCAAGAACGCATTTCTAAAGCTCAAAAACAAGCTGAAGAACTACAAGCGTTCCATAAGCAACTTGAGCAAACCAGCCAAGAATTTTTAGCAGCAACTGCTCAAGAACGCATTGCCCAAGCTAAACAGCAAGCTGAGGAACTACAAGCGTTCCGTAAACAACTTGAGCAAACCAGCCAAGAATTTTTAGCAGAAACTGCCCAAGAACGCATTTCTAAAGCTCAAAAACAAGCAAAAGAACTGCAAGCATTCCGTCAGGATTTGTTTGTAAGTATTTTTGGTATTTCTAACCGTTAATCTCTCAGTACACAGAGTTTGTCTGTTAGAGAATAGGTCTAAATAGTAAGGCCCCCTGACATTCCAGGTGCAAAGCTGGTAAAACAAGGGGGCGGATAATAAAATTCAACAATGAGTTTAGGCCTGAAGAGTCGGCAGTCCATATTTAAACCGTAGCGACAGTAACGTATAGATTCAATTTAGCGTTAAATTTACTACGTTTATTAAACTGGAGTTCTTACTTCATGCGCTTAACTAATGGAACGATAATAGCACATCAATTGAGAAATTTCACATTATTCTCATAATATTTCTTTTTTCTGACAATCTTAATTTACTTACCATCTTCATCTCGTAATTATGACTAAAACTAATCATAAAAGAGCAGTTCTTCGTGTCCGTCCAGGGCAGTTTGTAGTCACACCTGCTATCGAGCAAGTCGCAATTCGGGCATTACTTTATCTCAAATCAGGATTCCCCATTCACTTACGTGGACCCGCCGGCACAGGGAAAACAACCCTAGCACTGCACTTGGCTCACTGTCTAGACAGACCAGTAATGTTACTATTTGGAGACGACGAATTTAAAAGTTCGGATCTGATTGGTAGTGAATCCGGTTATACTCACAAAAAATTATTAGATAACTATATCCATAGTGTTGTTAAAGTTGAAGACGAATTCAAACAAAATTGGGTTGATTCTCGATTAACTCTCGCTTGTCGTGAAGGCTTTACTTTAGTCTATGACGAATTTAACCGTTCACGACCTGAAGTTAATAACGTCTTGCTATCAGCATTAGAAGAAAAAATTCTGAGCCTTCCCCCTAGCAGTAATCAGCCAGAATACCTGAGTGTTAGTCCTCAATTTCGGGCTATTTTTACATCTAATCCTGAAGAGTATTGTGGAGTTCACTCGACACAAGATGCTTTGATGGATAGATTGGTAACTATTAATATGCCAGAACCAGATGAGATCACTCAAACAGAGATATTAATTCAGAAAACGAACATACAAAAAGAATCTGCTCACTTAATAGTCCGGTTAGTTAAATCATTTCGGATAGCTACAGGTGCAGAAAAAACATCAGGATTACGGTCTTGTTTAATGATTGCTAAAGTCTGTGCAGACAACAACCTTGTAGCAGAACCAGAAAATTCCTTTTTTCAGGAAATTGCTATGGAGATTTTGTCTAACCGTACCCATCTATCTGTCAATGAGTCTACAGATATTTTCCTGGATGTCATTTCTCAATTTTCCAACAAAGAAATCGAGATATTAAATGATGCCGAATTGGGTAGCTTGCCAACAATGGATACGCTCGCCAATACAGATTTAGGAAATGATGTTCCCTTAGAAAAAGAAGCTTCTGATTACGTAATTCAGCAAAAAAATAACGAATTCAAGGGATTTCAAAAGCCTTCAACCAAAGTTCTTAACTAATCATTAATGCTCCATATTTTTCGGAGCAAAAATCTTTAGTTTACAAAAATCATTGTGTTTATACTATTCAAGAGTTGAATTATTCGTGACTTCTACGCCAATACTGCCAACACGTCCTCAAACCAACTCAAGTCGAGCTATTAACACATCTACCCAGGGTTCGACTTTAGCGGACATTCTCGAAAGGGTTTTAGATAAAGGGATTGTAATTGCTGGCGATATTTCTATCTCTATTGCCTCCACAGAACTTATACACATTCGGATTCGCTTGTTAATTGCTTCCGTGGATAAAGCCAAAGAAATGGGTATCAATTGGTGGGAAACAGACCCTTATCTTAGTACCAAAGCTCAACGGTTGGTTGAAGAAAATCAGCAACTTCAGAATCGTCTAGAGAACTTAGAATCACAGATAAATTTACTAACATCAGCTAAAGTACAAGAGCAAATTTCGTTAGTAGAAACCACTGAAGATAATACCCATCAAACTACTGAAGATAATACCCATCAAACCCATGAAGAAAGTATTCCGTTGCCGATAGATTCTCAACTTGATGTCTAATTAATTGAAATTCAGGAGTTATCCATATCCAATTTATAAACACTGGAACTCTGGCAATTTTCATGATTAAATTACATCAAAGAAATTTAAACCTTTATGTGGAATCATAAAAATGGTCTACAGTCCAGTTGAAAACTCCAACGATTTTCTCAACGTCATTCCAGTTGAAAACTCTAACGAATTTCTAAACACCTCTCCTAAAAAGAAATCTAATAGTGAAACGGGTTTAGCTCCTTTATTATTGACTGTACTGGAATTGATACGTCAATTAATGGAAGCTCAAATAATTCGGCGGATGGAAGAGGATTTGCTCAGTGAATCTGATTTAGAGCGAACCGCAGAAAGTTTACAAAAGTTAGAGGAACAAATTTTAAATTTGTGCCAGATATTTGACATTGATCCAGCAGATTTGAATATAAATTTAGGAGATTTTGGTAGTCTTTTACCAGCATCTGGTTCTTATTATCCGGGAGAAACCGGGAATCGCCCTTCGATACTAGAGTTGTTAGATAGGCTTTTAAATACCGGAATAGTTGTAGATGGTGAAATAGATATAGGTGTAGCTCAACTAGATCTTATTCACGCCAAATTAAGGTTAGTTTTGACATCAAAACCAATTTAATTCCCCGTTATCAGTCGTAAATTTAGGTTTGATTTTTTTGCAGATTATGAATACTGGTCTTTATTTGTACGGCATCTTTCCAGATCCAATTCCTGAAACCGTTGATCTTCAAGGATTGGATAAACAATCTGTTCATAGTCAGGTGGTTGACGGCTTTAGTTTTTTATATTCGGATGCTTGTCAAGAAAAATATTTGGCTTCCCGTCGTAATTTGTTAACTCATGAAAAAGTTTTAGAACAAGCAATGCACGAAGGGTTTCATGTTCTTTTGCCTCTACGGTTTGGATTAGTTGTCAAAGATTGGGAGACAATCCAGAAACAACTAATTGAACCATATAAAGAGCAATTAAATGAGTTATTTCAAAAGCTGGCAGGACAAAGAGAGGTAAGCATTAAGATTCTTTGGGATAGTAAATCAGAATTGCAAGCCATGATGGAGTCTAATCAGGATTTGAAGCAGCAGCGCGACAACATGGAAGGCAAAAAGTTGAAGATGGAGGAAATAATCCAAATCGGACAATTAATTGAAAGTAATTTAGCTGCTCGCAAACAGACTGTTATTCAAGAGTTCTTTAATAACCTACATCCTTTAGCTAAGGAGATTATAGAAAGTGAGCCGATGACGGAAGAAATGATCTACAATGCAGCTTTTTTAATTCCTTGGGAAACAGAATCTGTATTCAGCGAACGAGTCGAAGCTATTGATCGAAAATTTGGCGATCGCCTACGTATTCGCTACAACAATTTTACCGCACCCTACACATTTGCCCAGCTTGCTTCATAGGAGCTTTTACTATGCTGACGAAACTTCTACTATTGCCAATCATGGGTCCACTTAATGGACTTGTCTGGATTGGTGAGCAGATCCAAGAGCGTACCAATACTGAATTTGATGCCCAAGAAAATTTGCATAAACAATTATTAAACTTACAGCTTTCTTTCGATATCGGCGAAATTTCTGAAGAGGACTTCGAGATTCAAGAAGAGGAACTTCTTTTGAAAATTCAAGCATTGGAAGAGGAAGCCCGCTTAGAATTAGAACTGGCAGAAGAAGAAGCACGCTTGGAACTAGAACTAGAACAAGAGGAAGAGGAAGACTTTGTAGTAAAACCTCAATTGACAACAGAAATTGATAGAGACAAGGATCTCGTCTTATTGCCCTAGTACCGCAGGAATAATAATTTTTAACGTCAACAGACTTATTGCAAGACTTAAATAGCGTTTAAGATGATAGTAAAAAACCCGCTTCTGCGGGTAATATTTTTGATTTAGTGTGTCCATTTTTACCAAATTCATCAAGATTCTATATCTTAATATTCAATCTCAAAAGTCTGGTAGTTATTGGATTCAACAACATTCTTTGAACGCACAATATTTTGAGCAGTGCTGGAGTGAGGTTGACGCAATTTATGAATCGTTTTTTCTGTGTTATCTATCTCATTATTGAGAGAATCTAACCGTTTTTGAAGTGTAGCCATTCGTTCTTTAATAGAAGATAATTCTCTGCTAATACGTTGTTTCTCAGCTACCATCTTATAAAGTTCTAATTGACTAGATGCCTCAGAGATATGTCGTGGCATCGTGCTAATTTTAGCTCTAATAATACTACGATGACGAAAGCTTTTCATGATAAAACCTGAATATTTTCTAGTATTATAACCAATAAGTTACTATTGTAAATACTGAATAATTTAGAACTAAATTTATCTGGTATTTGCATGAAGACAAATCTTATTAACTCCCACCGGAAAATAGTTTTATACAGGTGAAACATATGGAACTAGAAAACCTTTACACTTATGCTTTTTTAAAAACGCCTAGCTTTTCCTTACATTTACCACAAGGTTCTACTACTTCAGTAATTCAAATTGATGGAAATGGACTTTCAGCTATTGTCGAACCTGGAATATCTTTAGATTCATTTCAAGATGATGATGAAAAAATTGTCCAGATGGCTATAGAACATGATAGAGTCATTTGTGATATTTTTCGGCAAATTACAGTTTTACCATTACGTTTTGGAACTTATTTTGCTAATACAGACAACCTGCTAACTCATCTAGAATCCTATGGACAAGAATATCTAGATAAGCTAGAAAAAATCAATTGTAAAACCGAATTTATTCTAAAACTAATCCCTCGCATGATCACAGAAGAATCACCAGTTTTAGAATCAGGTAGACATTACTTTTTAGCTAAGAAGCAACACTATCAAAGGCAAAAAAACTTTATTCTTGCCCAAGCATCAGAAAAAGAAATCTTGATTAATTTCATCAGTAAAATCAATCAAATTCCCGTTATTATTCAAGAACAAGAAGAAGAAGTACGGATTTACCTTCTAGTCAATTACCAAGATAAAACCTTACTTTTAGAACAATTTTTAACTTGGCAGCAAACTTGTCCTCGTTGGGATCTATTTTTAGGAGAAGGTATTCCTCCTTATCACTTCATTTAATTATTTCTGCCAACTTTTGTTTACTTTTTTAGACTTTTATGAATCAATACGACTCACTTCACTTAGTCATGTTTAGCGGTAAAGGTGGAGTTGGCAAGACCACTATTTCTTGTAGTTTTGCTCGTTATTGGGCAAGACAATTCCCTGAAGAAAGAATTTTGTTACTTTCTACAGATCCCGCACATTCTTTAGGTGATATTTTACTTTCAAAAGTAAGAGATTATGCCTCGCCATTAGCAGATTTACCTAATTTGAGTGTTCAGGCCTTGGATGCTCAAAAACTGTTGCTAGAATTTAAAGCCAAATATAGTCAATTTTTAGAACTATTAGTGGAGCGAGGTAGTTTAGCTGACGGAGAAGACTTAGCCCCTGTTTGGGATTTAGACTGGCCTGGTTTAAACGAATTAATGGGGTTACTAGAAATTCAACACTTACTGTCTGAAAAAAAAGTAGATAGGATAGTAGTTGATATGGCTCCTTCTGGTCATACATTAAACTTGTTACGACTAAAAGATTTTCTGGATGTTATTTTAAACTCTTTAGAACTATTTCAGAAAAAACATCAGGTGATCACGCAAACTTTTACAGGAGGTTATACAAGGGATGAAGTAGATGACTTTTTAGCTGATCTCAAACTGCAATTATCAGAAAGTAGACGACTACTACAAGATGATACATTTACAGGTTGTTTAGTTGCCGCAGTTTCTGAACCCATGTGTTTTGCGGAAACAGAGCGATTCTTAGGAAATTTAAAGACTCTAGATGTTCCCTATGCGGGAATAATAATTAATCGAATTTTGACAGATTTAGATATAGAGCCAGACCGCTATGCGGAACAACAAAAATTTATCAATAAATTCTTAACAATTTCCCAAAATAAACCAGTTTTTGTCGTCCCTCAACAAAAAATTCAACCATTAGGTGGAGTTGCGTTAGATAATCTCGCATCTCAAATGCATACAATTGATAGTGTTGAACTTGTAACTCCGCCACTAATCCAATGGCCAGACAAAGTTTCCCCCAGCTTTAGTGATTTTATAGCTGAAGGATGTCAACTAATTATTGTTGGTGGCAAAGGAGGAGTTGGCAAAACCACAGTTTCTGCCGCAATGGGCTGGGCTTTAGCTAATCGTTATCCTGAGAAAAAGATCCGCATGATTTCTATAGATCCTGCCCATTCATTAGGAGATGCTTTTGGTCAAAAATTAGGACATGAACCTGTATTGTTAACTCCTAACTTAAGCGGACAAGAAATTGATGCCGCCCAAATATTAGATCAATTCCGTGCTGATTACCTTTGGGAATTAGCGGATATGATTAGTGGAGAAGGAACAGAAACTGAAACAACAGTAAATATTGCTTACCTTCCAGAAGCTTGGCGACAGATTATGTCTCAAGCTTTACCTGGTATTGATGAGATGTTATCCCTAATTACCATCCTCGATTTATTAGACAGTAACGAGCAAGATTTGATTATTTTAGATACAGCACCAACAGGTCATCTCCTGCAATTTTTACAAATGCCAACTGCTTTAGGGGAATGGTTATCTTGGATATTTAAGTTGTGGATGAAATATCAAAATGTCTTAGGTCGAGTTGATTTTATGGGACGGTTGCGACATCTGCGCCAACAAGTTGTCCAAGCTCAAAAGAAATTAAAAGATCCACGTCATACCCAATTTGTGGGCGTAATTCAGGCAGAAGCAGCGATCATCGCTGAACATATCCGCTTAACAGAAACGTTGAAAACAATGAAAATTCAGCAACGTTATGTAGTGCAAAATCGCTACAGCCAAGAACTGGCAACTGATAGTAGTTTGTTTCCCGAACAAACAATTATTCGTTTACCTAAGTTACCCAGATCGGTAGAACCACTTGCTAGAGTTCAAGGTGCTGCCAATCTTTTATTTTAAGAACTGTTTAGCATCAATTTTTGGAGGACTATTATGAGTGATTTATTCAAAGGATTTGAACAGTTACTAGAACTGGTAAAAACCCTAGAAGAAAAGGCAGAAAACGGAGAAATCAAAACCAATGTTCAGTTTAATTCCCGACCTTTAAGCAACATTCCCCGAACAGGAAATATTCCTCGCAGCAATAATATGGGTAATGATGTGGGTACAAGTCGAATGAACACTCCATCACCCCCAGCTTCAGGTGCAAGTCCATCAGATCCAGTTGTTCCTCCCGATCCCACTTCGGGTATTGCTCTTAAAGATATCGGTGGACTGAGCGAAATTCTCAAAGAACTCAAAGAACTGATTGCTATTCCCTTAAAACGTCCTGACCTACTTGCTAAATTGGGACTAGAACCCACCCATGGCGTATTGTTAGTTGGACCGCCAGGAACCGGCAAAACTCTCACTGCCCGGGCTTTGGCTGAGGAACTGGGTGTTAACTACATTGCTATTGTCGGGCCAGAAGTCATCAGTAAATATTACGGTGAAGCGGAGCAAAGATTGCGCGGTATTTTTGAAAAAGCCGCTAAAAATGCTCCCTGCATTATTTTTATTGATGAAATTGATAGCCTCGCCCCAGACCGCAGTGCAGTAGAAGGGGAAGTTGAAAAGCGTCTAGTTGGCCAATTATTAGGCTTGATGGATGGGTTCTCCCATAGCCCAGGGGTGATTGTCCTCGCAGCTACTAACCGCCCTGACCATCTTGATCCAGCCTTGCGACGACCGGGACGATTTGACCGGGAAGTCCAGTTTCGCATTCCTGACATCAACGGCCGCAAAGAAATTCTGCAAATTCTCACCCGCCCCATGCCCTTGGATGATACGGTTGACCTGGATTTTATCGCCGAGCGGGCGGTGGGATTTGTGGGGGCTGATTTGAAGGCCGTTTGTCAAAAAGCCGCCTATACCGCCCTCCGCCGTCAAGTTCCTTCCATAGAAGTGGAAGCTCCAGCAAACATGACGGTCAATCAAACTGATTTTTTACAAGGGCTAAAGGAAATCAAGCCGGCTGTACTTCGCAGCGTTGAAGTTGAAGTTCCCCAAGTGGCGTGGGACGATATTGGTGGTTTAGAAACAATTAAACAAACCTTGCGAGAATCAGTGGAAGGGGCTTTACTTTATCCAGAACTTTACCTCCAAACCAAAGCCGTAGCTCCCAAGGGGATTTTGTTATGGGGACCACCGGGAACTGGCAAAACTCTATTAGCAAAAGCTGTAGCCTCCCAAGCTAGGGCTAATTTTATTGGTGTCAATGGACCAGAGTTGCTTACCCGTTGGGTAGGTGCTAGTGAGCAAGCGGTACGGGAATTATTTGCTAAGGCGCGACAGGCAGAACCCTGTGTGATATTTATTGATGAAATTGATACCTTAGCCCCGGCAAGGGGAACTTACAGTGGTGATTCTGGTGTGAGTAACCGGGTAGTGGGGCAATTACTCACTGAGTTGGATGGTTTAGAGGTCGGTGCAAGTATTCTAGTAATTGGGGCAACAAACCGTCCTGATGCTCTTGATTCTGCTCTATTACGGGCAGGAAGGTTGGATTTACAACTTAAGGTAGATTTACCTGATTTAGCCAGTCGTTTAGATATTTTGCAAGTCTATACTCAGGGACGACCATTGTTAGATGTAAATTTAACCTATTGGTCTGAAGTCACGGAAGGCTGGAATGGTGCAGATTTAGTATTGCTATCCAATCAGGCTGCTGTAGAAGCTATTCGCCGTTTTCGATCGCAAGGACAGACGAATCCGGCTGATATCAGGATTACTAATGATGATTTTGAATATTCTTATCAAGTTTTAGTCAGTCAACGTCATGCTTAGTTAGATTCTCTCTGTCACCCTCGGCTGCAAGGAATTTGTCCGGGGGTCGGAAAACATAAAAAAGTAAGTGCAATGGCAATACTACTGGTACTTGTTTTCAGCGTTGCTACAACTGGATAGAATCGTTATGAATTGATTTAGCGATCGCTTTACAGCAGTTTCCGATCTGATAAGTTACAGATATTAATGATAAAAATCTTGTGGTGCGGGCATCTTGCCCGCCAAAAGTGTACCTCACCCTTATGGTAATCCGCTTTATTGAATTTAGTTTAGGATATTACAATTAAAACATTCATTAATTAATGAATTCAAAATCAGGAAATCCGCCAACTGAAATTGCCGAAGAACTAAAAGATTTATTTGTGCAAATTAACATTCATAAATATTTTGCCCGTCGAGGGTTAGTATTTGATGAAGCTACACTTCAGATTTTGAGTTAGTAACCATAAATAAAAAACATCAATGGCTGAGGTTTTCTCATTAGGGAGTTTGAGAAATTTGTTTTCTCAAGTGTTAACTTGATATTGGGATAAAACAGGAAATAAACACTAAAGTTATCGGTGTCCATATCTGTCTGGAGTTTGGTAATTTTGGGTAAATTTTATAGAACGGTCGAGAGCCTGTTTTTCAAAGCTATCTCTATTTTTCTGTTCAGAAAAAGGTAAAAGCTGCCAATTTAAAAAATGTAAAAGCGGCAAATTTATTTGATCAGGAAAATGGCTTTCGATAAACTCTCCCTGATCTCTAAAATGTGCTTTGATTACTATAGGCGATCGCCTGAATGTGTTGAGAAAATTCCCCCGCAGTGAAATACACTCAATTATTTATTTTCAGATGGGGTATTTTGTAGTTGTTTTAATTTTAATTCTGCTTCATAAATTTGGCTTTGAACTAACTGAAGTTGCCCTTGAGCCAGATTTTTTTGTATTTCCAATAATTCTGTTTCTTTGATAATTTTTTGCATTCGGATTTTATGTGAATTAGTTCTACCAGGCTGAAAAATGAATCCTATATACACAGTAACATTGTTAGCATCAAGAGTATTCACACCAGCAGAAATGTTGAATCCAAAATCGTTTTCGGTATTCACTGGAGTATCAGTGGAATGATGGGATCTATATATCAACGACAATTTGATGATTTAATTAAGCTCAAACCAGAAGAAAGAATTTCTTTTTATCTAAAAAAAGGAATCTGGTATGATGCTTTAAATGAAGCAGCAAATCTTTATTGTCAAGATTCTCGTTTTTGGCAGGAACTATTAACCCAGGCAAAATTGGAAATAGCTTTGAAAGAACCAATTAAATGTTCTAAATATTAATTTATCTTACGCAAATACATCACCAATTGCTATTTAGCACCTAATGACCAAGTTGGGCTTTAGCCTGTTGCCAAAGAGCATCTAATTCTTCTAAACTATAATCTGTCAACGGACGTTTAATGACATCTTCCATTTTTTGTAACCGTTGAATAAATCGCTGACTTGTCCCTTGTAACCCGGCACTAGGATCAAGTTTATGCCATCTGGCAATTTGAATAATGGCAAATAGTAAATCACCTAATTCGGATTCTTGTCTTTCTTTGGTTTCTTCAGCTAAAGCCTGTTGAAATTCCCCTAACTCTTCCTGGAATTTGCCCCAAACTTCATCTACATTGTTCCACTCAAAACCAACCTTAGCCGCCTTTTCAGATATCTTCATAGCTGCATTTAATGGCGGAAGACTACGGCGATAACGATTCAGTTGATCACTAAGTTTTTGGGTTTCTACAGTTTCACCTTTTTCCGCCGCTTTGATGGTTTCCCAATTTTTATGTACTTCATCTATGTTCGCCACAGTCACATCACCAAATACATGAGGATGACGACGAATTAACTTTTGAGAAATGCCCTCAGCGACTTCTTGCAAAGAAAAATCATTAGTTTCACTGGCAATTTGGGCTTGTAATACTACCTGTAATAATAAATCACCTAATTCTTCAGAAATAGCTTTTTTATCTCCTGTTTTAATGGCATCTACCACCTCATAAGCCTCTTCAATCACATAAGGTGTAAGACTTTCCGGTGTTTGTGCCAAGTCCCAAGGACAACCTTCAGGCGATCGCAATTTCGCCACCACATTTATTAACTCTCGTAACGCCTCTAAAGTCTGATTAATTTCCATCTTTTTACCGCTTTTTGACACTGCGACGACTGGGGATAACTTTACGTTTCTTAATTTTGCCACGAGGGAGTAAACCTTGAATACCCTGTTTTTGAAAGCGCTTATAACCAGAAACAGTCCAATCACTGCAAGAATGGCTCATTGCACCGAGTTCACAGCCGACAAAGAGGGCAAAAAATTCTCCATAATACATATAGATGGTCTTCCCCACAGTCCCCCACAGTTCCCCCCAGTTCCAAGCCACATTTCCCAACTTGGCGAAAATCATCACAACCACAATCGCCACCAACGCCAAAAAAGTCGTCAGATACACCACCCGTAAAGTTGTGCCAATAATCGGACCGTGAGATAAAAAAGAGCGATGGCGCAGACTTTTTTGATAAGGTAGCCAAATCCACCGCAGAAAACCCCAACGCTGGAATTGACGGGAGTAAATATCTAAATCAGGACCAAACATTAGCCCCCCAAACATAAACCCACCCGCCACCAACAAAGTCATATTACTGCTGTGAGTGGAACCCAGCGTTACACCCGCCACCACAGGCATAGACCAAATAGTAATGCGATCGTGCGTTTGACCAGAGGGCATCTTAGGAAAATTAAAAATATAAAATTAACAGTGAAATCCTGAGTCAGTATAGCTCAATTCCATTCCCATCAGCCTTTTCCATCCAGCAAAAAAATTTTTCTCAAAAGACTTGCAAAATTTAGAAAGGCTATGCTATATTAGTTGAGTGAAAGAAACGGGCGGTTAGCTCAGTTGGTAGAGCGCCTGCCTTACAAGCAGGATGTCATCAGTTCGAGTCTGGTACTGCCCATTTAAAAACAAGTCTACTTTTATATAGCAGTTTACAACTAGTTTGTGAACTGCTAAAACATTTTTCGGCTTTTAATTACATTAATCTCCACCTACCTCCGCTAATTTCCCATTGGAACCCCGCGGAGGTGGGTTTTTTTATGCCTGCTGTCAACAAGACTTCTTCTCTGATTCCAAATACAGCGATTTCCAATCATATAAGGTACATCGTAGCCCAATACTTGTCGGTTAAGGAAATGTAGGTTGGGTTGAGCGATAGCGAAACCCAACAAAATGATAATGTTGGGTTTCGTTCCATTGCTCCGCAACGCCGACGCGAACAACCCAACCTACCATATAATGACTTTTCAGGCTCAACCGAGCAGTATTGCATCTTAGCCCCCTCATCGCTTGCGGGGAGGGGGTTGGGGG
>NZ_JADEWA010000572.1:0-2962 GCF_015207865.1 Dolichospermum sp. LEGE 00246 | reverse complement strand
TGGCAAACGGCATCAGGCGGGGAACCGTACATCTAAGGTAATACCTGAAAAGCGGATATTATTCGAGCAGTTGTGTTTGCAATTATTCGATTAAGAATCCCCGTGTCTTTAGACCGGGGAGTGTCAACATGATCATTTGATCTCAAATCTTTACCACATCTCGTTCCTAGTCTCTGACTAGGAATGCAGTTGATGAGGCTCTGCCTCCAATCTTATTGAAGGCAGAGCCTTCTAGAATTTATTCCCAGTCAGAGACTGGGAACAAGAAGATAAATTATATCGCTCAAGCTCCTTCTCTCTGCGCCTCTGCGCCTCTGCGTGAGAAAAATTCATACCTTCAATCACCAACGCTATTTATTTTGTAATATTCCCTAATTACCCATTACCCATGACCCAAATTAAACGTCTTCAGCAAAAATGAAGCGATATAACTCGCTAGGATCTGGTTCAGGACTGGTTTCAGCAAATCTCACAGCTTCGTCTATTACAGCCTGAATTTTCTTTTCCACATCTTTGAGTTCTGCTTCTGTTGCCAGATTTTGTTCTAGCAAATAACCAGCTAACTTTTTAATGGGGTCACGAGCAAACCAAAATTCTTTTTCTTCCTTGCTGCGGAGTTCGTCTGGGTCAGCGAGAGAGTGACCCCGGAAGCGATAGGTCATGGCTTCGATTAAAGTTGGACCTTCACCAGCGCGGGCGCGAGCTACGGCTTCTTGAGCCACTTGACGCACGGCTAAAGCATCCATGCCGTCTACTTCCACACCCACCATGTTAAACACACTGGCTTTTTTGTAAATTTCTGGTTGGGAAGTTGCCCGTTCGTGAGCCATACCGATCGCCCACTTATTATTTTCTACCACAAAAAGAATCGGCAATTTCCATAAAGCTGCCATATTCAATGTTTCAAAAAATTGACCATTGTTAGCAGCACCGTCACCAAAGAAGCAAGCGGTTACTTGGTCGGCGGCTTTGTCTCCCAGGACTTCCCGACGGTATTTAGATTGGAAAGCTGCCCCAGCAGCCACAGGAATACCTTCGGCTACGAAAGCATAACCACCTAGTAAACGATGTTCAGCAGAAAACATATGCATTGAACCACCGCGCCCTTTACTGCAACCTGTGGCTTTACCAAATAATTCTGCCATGACTTCGCGGGCGGGGACTCCGGCGCTTAAAGCATGAACGTGGTCACGGTAGGTGCTGGAAACGAAGTCTTCTCCGGGGCGCATAGCACCTTTAATAATGCCGCTACAAACTGCTTCTTGTCCGTTGTACAGGTGGACAAATCCAAACATTTTTCCTCTGTAGTACATTTCGGCGCATTTATCTTCAAATAAACGACCTAATGTCATGTCTTCATATAAGCCCAATCCTTCTTCTTTGGTGATTTGGACTGTGGCAGTATTAAATGTGGGTAATGTGCGCTCTTGAGCCATGCTGGTGAAGTATTCCTATTGTAAAAGTTAAAGTTAAGTTTGTCTTTGTTTACGTTAGCTATAAATTAGCCGGCGTTGACAAAATTAATTTATCAAAACCTATTTTATATGGTAACAATCAGGATAACTGGCTTTCTGCATAGCGATTAACAATTAATGTAATTTCATCAAGTAAATGAAGCCGCATGAAATAAGATTTTAAGAATAATTAAACGCAGATAAACGCAGATAAACACAGATATGATAATTCTGTGCAGTAACTGACAACTGACAACTACTTACCTGTGAGTTTGACTAGTCCAATTCCACCAAAGTATAGTCCCAAAACTGCACCTGCTAAAAGACTTTGGGTGAGAGGGTCGGTGGAAGGTGTGAGTATTGCTCCTAAAACTACTGCTGCCATAATTACATAACGCCAGCCTTTTAACATGATTTTTGAGGAGACAATTCCCAAGGTAGCCAGCAAGACTTGAATGACGGGAACTTGAAATGCTAGTCCTGTGGTAAATAACAATAACAGCACAAAGTCAAAATATTTGTCAATTGACCACAATTGCTCTACAACATCAGCACCATAGTTAATAAAGAATTGCAATGCGGCTGGGATGAGTGCAATATAGGCAAAGACTAAGCCGCATACAAATAATATGCTTGAACCTAGCACTACGGGAATGACTAACCGCCGTTCGCGTACGGTGAGGCCAGGAAGTACAAATTGAATGATTTGATAAAGAATGAAGGGTGTGGTCAGGATTAAACCACCATAGGCGGCAACTTTCATGGAGACAAAGAAAAATTCTCCGGGGGCTAATTGCAGAAATTTTACGCCGTGAGCGGGAATTTCTAGTAGCTGGACTAGGGGTTTAACTACGATAAAACAACCGATAATACCCACTGCCACTACTATGAGGGAATAGAAAATTCTTTGTCGCAACTCTTCCAGATGGTCGAAAATGGACATTTCCACTTCACCTGGTAATTCATCTAGGGGGCTGATAGATGGTTCTGGGTCTGAGTTAGGGGATTTGATTGTATCTACGTCTTGTGAAGAGGTCATGAGTAAGAGGAGTGGGAATCGTTTGTTAGGCAATCTTTGTTCACTATTCTATAAGGAATAGGTCTGAAAACTCTTGAAGTTGTCAATAGACATCTCCAAAAAAGATGGTAGAGACGTTCCATGTAACGTCTCTACAAGGGTTTCAGGTCACGCATATTTAATTTCTGGAGATGTCTAATGAGTCAGGAAAATTAACTTTAAGCAAAAGCTCAATTTATTCCCTTGCGGAGTATAACTTTTTCTAAATTCTCCTGATAGCGCAGCCTGGCGTTAGCCATACTCCTGAATGGGCGCAGTCCCTGCGCCCCTACCTCCTGATAGCGTGGCGTTAGCCATACTCCTAGTAGTTCGTCAAATTTATTTTGACGGGTAATGATCGGAAAAAACTTCTGTTCTTCCCCGCTCCCCCTGCTTGCCTTCACAGACAACTTATTCAGCAAACTTATTTATTTTTGGTAATATTTATATC
>NZ_JADEWA010000571.1:0-2963 GCF_015207865.1 Dolichospermum sp. LEGE 00246 | reverse complement strand
GTATTTTCACTGGTTATAGTTTTCTGACGGGTTTGATAATATTTTTCATCAAATGTATCTAATAATTCTCCAATAGTTTTTATCTCTTGTTTCTCTCTCGATTTAATTCCTAAATACTTCTCATTCCAATCGAAAGTATGACGAGCAATTAATTTACCCAACTCGTAACATTCCTCAATTGCAGTTTTTAATCCCTCTAAATTTGCGGGTATTCCTAGAGATAAATCATACTGCTTTTTTGTCTTACCTAAACTGTAATCTCCTGGTTTTAAAGGTAAGGTAGCTCGTAATTGGAGAGAATTGCCAGTTTGTTTAATACTAACTCTTATTCTCTCCCTTTTTAAATTAGTATTAGCTTCCACTAACTTCTGTTCAAAAACTGCTTGATACTGTAATTCCGTTGCCTTTATTTTCGCCATTGTGCCTCTATAGCTGCCATCTGTAGTGTTCTGCGGCTCAAAGTCTGCAAACATATCTGCGAACCAGTCCCTTGAGTCTGCATTTGCATCCTCATGCAGAGATGGGGGATAGGTTTCCGATATTACAGTACAGCTATTTTCAGGTAAATAGACCACAAACCGACCTCTCTCCAAACCTCTCTCCTGCAAGGAGAGAGGCTTTGATTTACCCCCCTTCCAGCAACAAAGGTTTTTCTTTTTCCCTCTCCTCTTAGGAGAGGGTTAGGGAGAGGTAGGGAAGGGGCTGGGGGTTAGGTCTAATAATAGTAGTTCAAATACAAGAAAACTGCTGTAACTGTTAGGGATAAAAATTACCCTGACTCATTCCCTAAATATTCCCTTATTTATAAACTGAAATGGTGAAAATAAAATGTTCTGTCCGAGCAAAATTACCTGATAAAATAAGTTACTCAGGAACATTTACAGCATATCACCTGTTGTCATAGCAGTTATATGGTGCCTGGTGGTGTGATGTGCGCCCCAACTTTAACTGATATTACCCGCGCCTGGGCAATTTTGGAATATTTCCGCACCAATTGGTTAGAACCAGTTTGGTTAGGTTGTTCTTTAGAAAGATATGAAGAAATTCAATCTTATGAAGACTTTCAAAAGTGGTTAGATGAAGATGTTAAACATCGAGAATCTGACTTGGGTTTATATTGGCGCATGGGGTTAGATATCGGTTTAGATAGATATGGTGCTGGTGTGGGTAAATATGTGACTTGGGGTTATATTCCCCATGAGGATAAATACAATAAACCCACCATTGAAGGACGTAACGCGGCTGTGATTATGAAAGGCGGTGTTTATGATAGTTTTACGGATACTCATAGCTTGATGAATCAATCCTTTGCTCGTGAGAATTTAACCCATTCTTGGTATGATGAGGGTACAGAAGATTGGCATCCAAGCGATCGCACAACCACACCAATTAATAACAACCAAAAAGACTTTAATGGGGCATATTCTTGGTCTAGTGCAGTCCTCCACCAAGACTTAGGACGTTTAGAAGCAGGACCCCTCGCTCGTCAATTAGTTGCAGGGGGAAATCATGGGGAATCTTGGCAACATTATGACCCATTTATTCTCGATACATTCAAGAAAATGGGTGGTGCAAGTGTTCATCTTCGTCAATTAGGAAGAGTCCACGAAATAGTGAAACTATATCGCCAAGCTGAACGGTGTTTAAGAGAGTTCAAATTAAACGATCCTTGGTATATTAAACCAGAAGAAAAAGATGGTAAAGGTTGGGGTGCAACGGAAGCTGCTAGAGGTGCATTATGTCACTGGGTAGAAATCGAAAAAGGCAAAATTAAGAATTATCAAGTTATCGCTCCCGGTACTTGGAATATTGGACCCCGTGACGGTGCGGGAGAATTAGGACCAATTGAAAAAGCATTAATTGGAACACCAATTCAAGACCCGAAAGACCCTGTAGAAGTCGGTCATGTAGCCCGTTCTTTTGATTCATGTTTGGTGTGTACTGTTCACGCCCACGACGCGAAAACCGGCGAAGAATTAGCTCGTTTTAGAACAGCTTAATTTATGTTACTTAATACTTAAGATCCCCGACTTCTTAGAGAAGTCGGGGATCTGTTCTTTTCTCTATTTTTCGATAAGTCAGGGTTCTATATAATTGTTGTTTACAGTACAAAAGTTCCCAAATCCGTAGGTTAGTCTGAATTTTAAGGAATAATTGATAATTCCTAATGATCAGATTATGAATTATCAATTAGGAATTACTAAATACTAAAAGTGGTAACTAATTGTGTCTAATTTAGAACTACATCAATATCTTCCTAAGCTTCCTGAAGCCGCACTCCAAGAATTTATAGAATGGTGTATGTTGGATCAATCAACAGCCGCAGGATTAGAATTTAAACCTGATCAAAGTAAGTTAAAGAATTTAGCACCAGCGGATTATTCTAAGCAATTAGTTGACCAATTTATGAAAGTAAGACCTGACCCCATTAGAGCCGGGTTAGTAGCCGTAATTGCTGGAAAACAAGCCGATAAACACGAATTAACAGGTTTGGCTGCTGTGGTTGATTTTGTTTCTCTTTATGTTAAGTATTTAATTCCTAAAGATGGTACTAATCCAGAAGAAGCAGATGCAATTTTAGCTAAAGCATCACAACATCAATATGAGCAACTTGTAGAAATTGCTAAGAAACATGGTGTGAATTTATAAATTTGTAGGGTGGGCATTGCCCACCTCATGATTGATAGTTAACACTTCTGCTTTATATTAATTATATTTACGGCGTTGCTGAATTGAGGTATGAAATTCCCAAATTGAATCTTTAAAACTCAAACCTCAGTGCGTCTTTGCGCCTTTGCGTGAGACTAAAATTCATACCCTTAATCAGCAACGCCATATTTACCAAATTGGACAGTTTATGATTTAGCTGCGACCTTGTATAATTTGCTGAACAATAGACATCTGGTGAAAATTACAGCAAATTGTCATCAAACCCGGAACAAGAACCCCACCCCCAACCCCCT
>NZ_JADEWA010000570.1:0-2969 GCF_015207865.1 Dolichospermum sp. LEGE 00246 | reverse complement strand
AAATCAATTCACAAAAAGGACGGTTACGAATATGGAAAATCAAAGATTTGTTAATTGCTCAACTGTCCCTTTCATTGTTTGTGCTGGCGCACAAAATTACTCAAGGGACGTTTCACAATTAACCCTCTATTCCTTCCATCACCAAACTGAGTACAGTTTTGGTGGGGGTCTCCTGGAGGTTTAGATGACTTTTTCTCTACGGTTTTAGAACGTTGGCGGGAAACTGACCTTGCACGTTACCAGCGGGTATATAATGACAGACCACATAGAAAGCGTTGAATTTAGTCCCATTCATAGTTTTAGTGCCTCTTGCCGCACCACAACCTAACTGGGTGCTACTTTTCCACACAACCTGGGTAAAATGCCCGGTAGCAGAAGAGAAACCTGGACTATTATAGTTATAAGCTTTGACTTCATCGTACCATGACTGAACTGCTGTGTTAGCCAGGCTGTCTGAACTTATCGAAGGGGCTGTAGTGTAGTAAACATATAAGTTTTCTCCAGCATTATTGCGCTGATTAGCTGCACTGTGTTGAAGCAATCCATTGGCTGCTAAGTATTGCGCCCAGGTTTGAGCAGTGTTATTAGCAGAATTACTAATTGTCATACTGGGACTACGATGGATAGCTCGATAAACGTTATGTTTAGACAAAGCATTGCTTCTAAAAACATTCAAATCAATATTTGTTTGCGCTAAAGCAGGATTGCTGCCAATTGGCATTAAATTTGCCACCTGAGAGGGAATGATTCCTGTGAGTCCGAGAGTTAACGCTGTACCTGTTGTTAATGCAAAATATAAAAGAAGTTTATTCATGATTTTTATCCTTCCTATAACAAGAATGAATTTTGAACAAAGTCAGAGCATAGGGCGAATTGTGATTTAATCTTTACAGTCCCCGCTGCGGCTTTTGTTTGATTTACCTAATATGCAACTTAACAACATTACCGCTTATCTTTTAGTGTCTCATGGGAGTCGTGATCTTCGTCCAGATATGGCTATGCAGCAATTAGCTAGGCTGTTAAGAGAGATATTACCCCCAGGGGAAAATTTCGTAGAAGTTGCTACCCTAGAGGCAAATATCCAACCTTTACATCTGCAAATTCAAGATTTTGCTAATCTTGTTCAGGCTTTTGGCTGTAAAAAGCTGCAAATTATTCCCCTATTTTTGTTACCGGGATTTCATGTGATGACTGATATTCCCGCAGAAATCGCCCTAGCAGAACAGGCTATCATTGAAGGCATGATAATAGAATTGCGTCCTTATATTGGTAGTTATCCTGGTTTAGAAAAGTTTTTTGCGGGGATAATGACTACGATTAAAGCAGATGTATCCATTATTTTAGCTCATGGTAGCCGACGGGCTGGTTCTCATACCTCTGTCGAAAGTATAGCAGCTACCGTCGGCGCAGTTACAGCCTATTGGTCTGTCCCTCCCAGTTTAGAAGTCAGAGTACAAGAATTAATCGCTGCTGGTTATGGACGAATTGCGATTTTCCCCTATTTTTTATTTACAGGTGGGATAACTGATGCGATCGCCCTGGCAGTAGAAACGCTAAAATTACAATTTCCATCAGTCAGTTTTCAACTCGCACAACCATTAGGAACAAGTCGAGAATTTGCTGATTTAATTGAGAATTTCATCACAGAAGAGGAAAAAGTTGTTGGGTAAAGTTTATTTAGTCGGTGCAGGTCCTGGAGATCCTGGACTCATGACTCTCAAAGGAAAAGGTTTATTAGCTTGTGCAGATGTGGTTATTTATGATGCTTTGGTGAGTCCAGAAGTGCTGGAAATGATTAACCCCCAAGCGGAACAAATCAACGCGGGTAAACGTATGGGTAGACATTCACTGTTACAGGAAGTCACCACCCAATTACTCATTGAAAAAGCAGAAAATCATGCCATAGTTGTCCGCCTCAAAGGTGGTGATCCTTTTATCTTTGGTCGTGGTGGGGAAGAAATGGCGGAATTAATAGCCGCAGGTATCCAGGTAGAAGTTGTCCCCGGAATTACATCAGGAATCGCCGCTGCCGCCTATGCAGGTATTCCTTTAACCCATCGTCTTTATAGTTCTTCTGTCACCTTTGTAACTGGACATGAATCCGCTGGTAAGTATAAACCCCAGGTAAATTGGCAAGCGATCGCTCACGGTTCGGAAACTATAGTAATTTATATGGGTATTCATAATTTACCCTACATTATTGAACAATTTACCCTAGCTGGATTGAGTTTAGATACACCCATTGCCTTAATTCGCTGGGGAACTCGGCTAGAACAGGAAGAATTAATTGGTGAGTTAGGAACAATTGTCCAACAAGTGGAAACAAAAGGATTTCTTGCCCCAGCAATAGCTGTAATTGGTGCAGTCGTTAAGATGCACGATATATTATCTGGTAAGGAAAAAAAGGAAATTAAATAATTATGAATTAGTTAAGTTTAACAACATTGAAGATTGTTGTATCAAATGTTTTACCCCTCCCTAACCCTCCCCTTGTCAAGGGGAGGGAAGCAGATTTTTATTGTTACCCCCCTTACAAGAGGCTATCGTGTACACACAAGTTAAATTACCCCCCTTAATCCCCCCGATGCTTTGGGGGGAAACCGGAAAATTAGTTCCCTCCCCAAAGCATCGGGGAGGGTTAGGGTGGGGTAAGTAATTGGACAAAAATATTTACAGTCATTGCGAGCGAAGGGACGCAATCGCAAGGGTTGTGATTGCTTCATAGTTAAGGTAATTCATGTTGATTTAATATCACTAAAACTAATAATATTGACAATTTACAAATCACTTTTTTGTCAATTTGTCAATAAGGAATTTTTGCGATCGCTCAAATTAGATCATTTTTAAGCAAATTTATGGCTAAAATTTTTGTAAAGTTTTGTATCAGCCTGGGAAATTAATTTCTGAAACTACTGTTAATAAAGGGTTTGAGACTAACATCTTCTGAAAAATCCAAAATTGACAATAAT
>NZ_JADEWA010000569.1:0-2970 GCF_015207865.1 Dolichospermum sp. LEGE 00246 | reverse complement strand
TAAGAGAAAGAAAAAAGTTTGTACCATTGTACAACAATGTATTAATTTATGTATCAGTATTTGTACAAGAATACTTGATAAAAAAAGCAACTTTGTACAGCGCGGCTATTAATTGTACCGGAAATTTTTATACATCAATTAGAATCAATGCAAATTATAATTGGTGTACTAATTAGTGAGACAGAATTAATTACACAATGTTGTTGTGTAAGCGAAGAGTGGCGTTAGTCATATAGAACGAAGCAATTCTAAGGGTTGTGATTGCTTCCCTTCGCTTGCAATGACTGTAAATATTTTTGTCCAATTACTTAATGGCTTCGTCTGCTGTAGTCATCGAATATCATCAATCTCAAGCTAACTAAATTAAAATTTCCTTTATAGTATATACTTAATGCAGTAATGCAGTAATGCAGTAATGCAGTATGGCAGTATGGCAGTAAGTAAGTCAGTAATTGCATTTATCAATCAGAAAGGGGGCTGCTCAAAGTCCACCTCAGCCGTGCATCTAGCCTATTGGTTATCACTCAAGGGTCATAAGGTCAGATTGTTAGATGCCGATGCACAACGCAGTAGTTCCGTATGGTTGAAGTCTATGGAATCGGAAATTGCCACAACCGTATTAAGCGTACCAGATGAACTTTTAGAACAAATCCCAGAGTTAGCAGCCGAATGTGACTATTTAATTGTGGATGGACTAGCAGGTTTATCAGAAGCCAGTCGGGCAATTCTATTTAGGACTGATTTAGCCGTTATTCCCTGTCAACCGACGGGTCTAGATTTACAATCTGCCAGTGATGCCGTGCGCTTAATCAAACAAGCTCAGTCTGTGCGCGGCGGTTCACCAACAGCAGCAGTATTTATTAGTCGTGCTGTTAAGGGTACTAAGTTAAAAGATGAGGCGATCGCCCTGCTATCAAAAATCCAAGAAGTGTCGGTATTAAAAACGGTGATTCACCAAAAACAAGCAATAGCCGATACCTTTGGACAAGGTACAACCATTTGGGGATTGTCCGGTCGTCCGGCGGCGGAATCACAAAGGGAGTACGAAAAACTGTTTAAAGAAATTGTAGGGATGCTGAAGTGAGTACCAAGAAACCTCGGAAATCCCTCGATGATGCCCTGGCAAATGAGTTTGTCTTTGGCGGTACACCATCGGAAACAGAACAGCCCCATGTTGATGACGTGGCAGAAACCATATCAGCACCGACAACCGATAGCTTGAGTGGCTTATCCCTGCCGGAAGCATCAGCCATAATCCCAACTATAACCCCATCCCCACAACCTAAATCATCAATTATGTCTCAACTCCAACAAGTTCCCCCCAAAGAAGCAACAGTGCGTTTAACCGTTGATCTAACTGAATCAATGCACCGCAAATTATCTATGATGGCTGCTAGAACGGGGCGTAAAAAGGCTGAAATTGTTCGCTTCTTACTTGATGAAGCACTTCAGGAAGTAGAAGAGTAATGCAGTAATTCAGTAATGAATGCAGTATAGCAGTAAGTAAATAATGCAAAAATATATTGGTTTGACTTTGTTGGCAATTCCGTTAATGGACATATCGGTTCAGGTACAGTTTCGGAAACTTACGTAATGCAGTAAGTAATGCAGTAATGCAGTAAGTAAATAATGCAGTAATTAAGATTGAGTTAGTACCAATTTAAAACAATTTAAAACAGGAGAGGCACTATGGCGAGAAAGTCTAAGGATTTTAAAGATTTGATGAAACAAGGGCAGAGTTCCCAAGATAAGCAGAAAAGTCTGGAAGCACTGAGAAAGAAGATGAAAGAGGGGGGATTTGGGGAATTGGCTGCAAATATACCCATAGAACCCAAGGGCGCTCCAAAAATGTCAGAAATTCTTCAACAGTTCGTTGCTCCGTATTTAGATAATGTCAGCACATTGAGAAGACGTAAATCATTATTTAGTTTGGCTGTGATAGCCTGGAATGCGGCGGTGATGCCTGAATCTCAACAAAAAACAACACTTGATACTTTCTTGGAACAACAGTTATCAAATCAGGATGCAGAAACTCAACAGGCGATTACACAAATAATTGATGAACTAATTGCTAGGAAACATCAGCATTTCTCTGATAATAAGTATTTTATTCTGGACTTTCAAATCACAGAAACAGGACAACGATACGATATCTCTGTGGCTTCAACTTTGTTGGCAAATCCTCAATGAATTATGACTGTAGCACTCACGTCACACGATTTTCACTACTAGGAAAGTAAAATATTAATATGTAGCGTGTGCATTTCATTTATTATGAGATACCCCAAACACTGGAAAGAACTAGCCAAATCCATCAAGGAAAATTCAGGTTGGCGTTGTCAGAAGTGCGATTCCTACGGAGCGCTTCGCTATCGCGTTTGCTTACGTCCTGGTGAGAAACCTCACACTACTAAACCCCGTGCATACGATCTACAAGTTCACCATTGGAATCGTGACCCCTCAGATAATAGACCCGAAAACCTAGTAGCTTTATGTCCAAAATGTCATCTTAGTTATCATCGCGGTGGTAAGGGTAATATTTCTGTGGGACAGTTGTCGTTGTTTGATTTGTCGGGGTTCGAGAATCGTTAAGTTTTATTGGGGGGAAAATCGTCCTCCACTACCAACTGTTGGTGTCATGATATCGGATAATGCTTGAGGAATGGTTTCTTTAGATTCTGGGGGGTATTCTGTATAGTTAAAGTTTGCCCATTGTTAATCTAGAGTGTGGGTTTTTAGTTGTTTGATGGTGCGAGTTAGAAAGAATTCGTCGTCACCAAAGTATAGGTGTGTTGACATGGTAGTACGGCAATACAATTGTCGTACATGAGCGTAAGCTCTAAACTAACACTTGAATAACCTTGTTCATGCTTAGGATATAAGGGATATAAGTTTAAAATTTATTCTGCATCGAAAGATAGCTGGCTTTCTTAAAGTAGTTCATCAACAGTAAAAACAAGAGTAATAATT
>NZ_JADEWA010000568.1:0-2975 GCF_015207865.1 Dolichospermum sp. LEGE 00246 | reverse complement strand
CCCCTACCTCCCCCACCCCCCCTAGTCAAAACGAAGACCGTATAGGCTTTTTAACGATTTAGAATGGGTGGTTTATTTACGCCCTGTGGTACTAGAATCCTGTATAAAATTAAATTTTATGGAGTAGAAAAATAAAAAAATGTCTAATAACCGTTCTGGAATCTTTATTGGTGGTTTGATGTTAGGAACAGCTATCGGCACTTTAGTCGGTTTACTAGTTGCTCCGCGAACAGGACGTGAAACCCGTAAACTGATTAAAAAATCTGCCAATGCTATCCCCGAATTAGCGGAAGATATTTCTACCAGTGTCCAAATTCAGGCAGATCGTCTTTCTAGTAGCACCCTAGATAACTGGGAAGAAACTGTAGATAGATTGCGGGAAGCGATCGCTGTTGGCATAGATGCCACCCAGCGCGAAAGCCAAAGTTTCCACAAACAAAATACTGTTGATATCAGCAGCACCCCAGACGACACCGATTCCCTGACTGAAAAACTAGAACGTTCATAAATGCCATAATCGTGATTGATCCTTTATTTTGGCTGGGACTATCCATCCTCCTAGTTACTGTCAGTCTAACAACCGTTTTAGTGGCAGCCATCCCCGCTTTGCAGGAATTAGCCCGTGCTGCTCGTAGTGCCGAAAAATTCTTTGACACCCTTTCACGGGAGTTACCGCCCACTCTCAACGCTATCCGCGACACCAGCATAGAAATAACAGACTTAACCGAGGATGTCAGTGAAGGTGTCAAAAGTGCCGGTCAAGTTGTTAAACAATTTGATCAAAGCCTGGATAATGCCAAGAAACAAGCAGAAAGTATGCAAATCGGCACTCGTAGCGTCTTCATTGGCTTTAAAGCCGCTTGGAAAAGTTTCACACGCCAAAAAAATCCCAGGAAAAATACAAAAACACTTGCCAATCCGAAAACCGAATGAGAAACTACCGAAACATACAGCAGAAGTCAGGACTCAGGAGTAAAATTGGCTTTGCAGTTATACTCAAAACGGCTAGAAGCTGGACTTTTTTATCATACAAAGAACAAGGTTCAAAGCCTCTCCAGTATTAAATATTATTCCTTTTCCCTCTCCTCTTAGGAGAGGGTTAGGGAGAGGTGCAAAAGAGAGGTTTACCAGAGGGGTTTCATATTTGGTTAAACTATGAACCGTTTCAATTTGCCGTATCAAATTTAACTATGTGCATATTTAAGTGTTGATACCATCAAAAATCAAGCATTTTTGTGGAGTTTATTCCTGACTCCCGACTCCTGTTCCCAATTTCTTGATCAGATTTTGTTAAGATACCTAAATATTAGAGTAAAGTAAAGAAGTGTAAAGAAATATCACTTTTACATTACGCTTTAACAAGCACTTGTTACATTATCCTCTTGATTCTATAGTATAAAAACGTTCATGCACCTGTGTCTTTGGCGACGAATTTTAGTATCAATTGCCGTATTTTGCTTTGTTGGCTCAATTTTAGTAATTGATTCCCCATCAGCCCTAGCTTATGAAAATCCCGATTTACTACCCAGCTTTGTAACACCAGTAGTAGATTTAGCAAAAACTCTCCCTGACCCCCAAGAAGAAAAGCTAGTTAAAGAATTAGAACAGTTTGAAACTGACACCGGTTGGAAACTGCGTGTTTTAACTCAGTACGACCGTACCCCAGGTAGAGCAGTGATTAAATATTGGGGTTTAGATGATAAAAGTATTCTTTTGGTAGCAGATGCCCGTGGTGGTAACATCCTCAGCTTTAGTGTGGGTGATGCAGTTTATGAATTCTTACCTCGCACGTTCTGGATTGAACTACAAACTCGCTTTGGTAATTTATACTTTGTTCGTGAAGAAGGAGAAGATCAAGCCATTCTCCAGGCTCTAAATTCAGTTAAAGGTTGTTTACTCAAAGGTGGTTGTAACGTCGTTCCAGGACTACCTAGAGAACAATGGATACTCACCCTTGTTACCTCCGCTGTTGGCGGGATTATTTGTGGTTTTGCTGGCCAACCCCGTGGCGATAAAAAAATAGTTGCTTGGCAATGGGCATTAATTTTCTCACCTTTATGGGGAATGTTATTTATTGCCTTCGGTATTGCTCCAGTTATTACCCGGACAACCGATTGGTTGCCTCTAGTCCGCAATATTTCCGCTTTTGCCATTGGTGCTTTAGTAGCTTATTTATCTCCCATGCTGAATCGGATTTCTCCCGATGCTGAATCCTGAAAAGTGACTGGGGAATAGGGATTAGGAAGGGAAATTTGCAATTTTACAGTTCAAACTCCAAAATACTGATAAGCTGAAAGCTAATATATAAGAAGCTAAATAGCAATGGAATGGCACGTAACTGATGCTCAAAGTTTGGCAATTATTGATAATGAAATTGGTGATCATATTTTTTCACCAGCAGAGTATGAAATCGTCCGTCGCGTAGTTTACGCTACAGCCGATCTTGAGTATAAATCCTTGATTCGGTTTTCAGAGCAAGCATTACAAGCTGGAGCAGCCGCCTTAGCTACGCGAACTACTATTGTGGTAGATTCGCCAATGGTGCAGGTGGGTATATCCCACGATATTCAAAATACTTTTGCTAATCCAGTGTATTGCAGTATGGAAGCAATAACACGACCCCAAAAGGAAAAAACCCGTGCAGCTTGGGGCATTGAAACTCTGGCTAGGCGTTATCCAGAAGGGATATTTGTAGTTGGTCAAGCACAAACAGCCTTAACTGCACTGGTGGAATTAATTGAAGCGGAAGAAATTAGACCCGCTTTAATAGTTGCTACCCCAGCAGGTTTTATCAATTCAAAAATTGTAAAAGAACGATTACAAGAATCCTTAGTTCCTTATATTACTGTTGAAGGTCGCAAGGGTAACGCTGTCGTAGCTGCTGCTATTGTTGATGGTTTAGTGGATTTGGCTTGGCAAGCCTATGGACAGGATAGAAGTGTAGGCGGATGATCTAGGGCGGGGAGTTGGGGGAG
>NZ_JADEWA010000567.1:0-2985 GCF_015207865.1 Dolichospermum sp. LEGE 00246 | reverse complement strand
CCCCTACCCCCCCTACATCCCCTACTTACCTTCACCCGTCATTTCCGGGTTGACAGACCACTAGGGCTACGCTGGTCTATCACCACTTCCTGACCTGAAAATACGAAGTTTTCCAACAATCTTCTTATAATTAGGTGTGAAACTCCAAATCCGCAAATCTGAAAATTAAGATGGTTCAAACCCACAAAATTAAAGTTTACAATCGCCAAACTGGGACATCACATACTCTGGAAGTTCCTGAAGACCGTTATATTTTACACACGGCTGAACATAACGGAACGGAACTCCCCTTTTCTTGTCGGAATGGGGCTTGTACAACTTGCGCTGTCAGAGTTATATCAGGAGAAATTCACCAACCGGAAGCCATTGGCCTGTCTCCAGATTTACGCCGTCAAGGTTACGCTTTATTATGCGTAAGTTATGCTCGTTCTGATTTGGAAGTGGAAACACAAGATGAAGATGAGGTTTATGAACTTCAGTTTGGGCGGTTTTTTGGTAAGGGCAAAGTTAAAGCAGGTTTACCCTTAGATGAGGACTAATATTTTTTGTGTGTTTAGGTTAATGAATTTGATGGCGAGGATGACTGCTGTAGTGGTCAATCTTCGCGTTTTTGTGCCAAAAATAATTATATTGGCTAGTTTTTCACTTTTGGTGAGTTGTCAAAGCCAAAACAACTCTTCAATAACTCCCACTAGTGTCAAGGTAGCACGGGTTGTGAGTGGACAAAGTTTGGAAGTATTGGGAATGGAGTCACAACCGAATTTAATTTCCCCGGTGCGGTTAATTGGTTTAGATGCACCTGATATCCGCCAAATTCCTTGGGGTGAGGATGCTAAACAATTTGTTGAAAGTTTGATTGGCGGTGCAAATCAGGCTGTTAATCTGGAATTTGACTTAGAAGCTAAGGATAAATTTAACCGAACCTTGGCTTATGTATGGAAAGATAAACTGTTGTTAAATGAAGAAGTCGTCAAACAAGGATATGCTTTATTTGTAGCGCGATCGCCTAATCACAAATACAACCAACGACTAGAACACGCTCAACAATGGGCGAGAATCATGGGAAAAGGCATCTGGAATACAGATAAACCCATGCGAGTGACTCCTGGAGAATTTCGTCGTCTCTCTCCTTAGGGACTTCCAATTAAAAAAATACCCAAAAATTTCTTGTGGTGCGGGACGAATTGCCCGCTAATCATCAAGGACGGGCAGGACTTGTGCTGAGCTTGTCGTTCGCGTAGCGTGGCGTTAGCCATAGTATGCCCATCCCACAAAATTGGGTAATTTATTTTTTGGTGTTCCCTTAAATGTAAGAGTATAACGACCAACAACGGACAACTGACCACTGACAACTAACAAATATGCAAATTTTTCTAGATATTGCTACAGAAGCAGCTTTAGCCGCAGGTGTAGTTTTACAAGATTATTTAGGTAAATTAGAAAACGTAATCACCGAAAAAGGTCGTCCTGGTGATTTAGTTACCGCTGCTGATAAAGCTTCTGAACAGGTAATTTTAGAAGTATTGCGTCGTCATTTTCCCCAGCATTCCATCCTCGCTGAAGAGTCGGGAAAACTGGGGAACCAAGATAATGAATTTCTCTGGGCTATTGACCCTCTCGATGGTACGACTAATTACGCCCATCAATACCCCTGTTTCGCTGTTTCCATTGGGTTGCTAATTCACGGTGTCCCCAAGGTAGGGGTAATTTATGACCCTTTTCGTGATGAATTATTTCGGGCTGCTGCTGGCTTAGGTGCAACTCGTAACCGTCGCCCTATTCAGGTTTCCCAAACAGCGGAATTAGGTAAAAGCTTGTTAGTTAGTGGATTTGCTTATGATCGCAGGGAAACTGCTGACAACAATTATGCAGAGTTTTGTCATCTTACCCATCTTACCCAAGGTGTCAGACGTGATGGTGCAGCAGCCTTGGATTTAGCTTATGTAGCCTGTGGGAGAGTTGATGGTTATTGGGAAAGGGGAATTGCACCTTGGGATGTTGTGGCTGGAATAATATTGGTTCAGGAAGCGGGAGGTAACGTCACTGCCTATGATGGAACTCCGATAAACATTGAGTCGGGGAGAATTCTGGCCACTAACGGTCATATTCACAAAAAACTTAGTCAGGAATTGATACAAGTTCCCCGTTTATCTAGTTGGACATAAGTTTTCTTAGTAGGTTGGCGTTAAAAATTGTCGTTATGGCAAGGCAAGAGGCAATAGGCAATAGGCAATAGGCAATAGGTTTTGATGGATTTTACTTTTTTGCATCTGGCGAAATTAAATATCCGTTACTTGTAAATCTTCTCCATAAGTAGGGCTTGCTGAATAAGTTGTCTGTGAGGGCAGGGAACAGGGAACTCTTACAGCAAATTGTCATCAAACCCGGAACAAGTTCAAAGCCTCTCCCCGTTGCGGGGAGAGGTTTGGAGAGGGGTTTCATATTTGGTTAAACTATGAACCGTTTTCAGTATCCCTATTCCCTATTCCCTGTTCCCTATTCCCTATTCCCTGTTCCCTATTCCCTATTCCCTGTTCCCTGTTCCCTATTCCCTATTCCCTATTCCCTATTCCCTGTTCCCTGTTCCCTGTTCCCTGTTCCCTCTCTCAACAAGTTACTTGTTTTACATACAACGTCTCTATGATCATCCCCAAATAAAATTTATTTCTTAGCCCACTAGCAAAATTAGAGATTTTCACCTATTATGATAGAAAGCGTAAAAAATTGTAAACTAGATTGACAATCTGGTTAGATCTGTGTAAGTGAATAATATTCGCCTGCCACAAACGCATAAAATCCGTACTTATAAAACATTTTGGAGATTTGCTCTCATGACCATCGCAGTTGGACGCGCCCCCAGTAGAGGGTGGTTTGACGTATTAGACGACTGGCTAAAGCGCGATCGCTTTGTATTCGTAGGTTGGTCAGGAATATTACTATTCCCCTGTGCCTTCCTCGCATTAGGCGGTTGGCTAACCGGTACAA
>NZ_JADEWA010000069.1:0-16519 GCF_015207865.1 Dolichospermum sp. LEGE 00246 | reverse complement strand
ATTTTTAAGAGAAAAATGTCAGAATGAAATAGTTGAAATTACTAAAGATGAGAGGGTAAGACAATGAAGAAAATAGTGATAAATGACCTATATCCTAGTCATTTGTTAACCTTTATTGATGATTTAATGCCACCAGAATTGTATGTTTTATTAGGAAGAGGTTTAGGAGGGTTTTATCCCCCTCTAGGGCTAAGTCCTAATGTTTTTGTAACCACTGTTTATGATGGTGTAAATACCATCTCAACAACTTATGAAGGAGCCGGTAGCTTTCATGATAATAAATTTAATACGATAGATTATGCTCGGACAGTTAATGCTTGGGTAAATCGTTAGTTATTTCCGCAGATTCAAGGGCGATTTTGTCACATTTACCAAAACTGTTCACTGTTTAATAGGGAAATAAGATCATGGCTACAATCATAATTTCTGACTTACAGGAAAAGATATTTTTGGATGACTTAAATTCAGGGCAAATACAACAAATTTTAGGTACTGGTATTATACCTTTACCCTTACCCTTCTTAGGTGGACGGGGTGCTGATGTTGCCTTAACGACTGTTTATGATGGTATAAATAACTTAGAAACAGCATATCGTGGTCCATTGAGTTTCTACGATAATAAAATTTTTACTCTTGATCTGGCTAGAAGTGCTGTCTATTTAGTATTGTGAACAATTATTAGGTGGTTGTTTTTTCTTTACACACCACCGCTTATCTCCGAGGAAGTAAAAACTTCCTCTTTTTTGCTGTTCTTGCTGATAATTGTTTACAGTTATATGAAAACTGGTGTATGTTATAATGTGGGATTATAGATATGAATTACTGCATATAAATGATAGAAATTTCTCAGACAGTAATTATTCCTGATGGCGATATTGAAATTAGTGCAATTCGTTCTCAGGGTGCAGGTGGTCAAAATGTTAACAAGGTTGCTACTGCTATTCATTTGCGCTTTGATATTGGGGCTTCTTCGTTACCAGAAATCTATAAGGAACGGCTTTTGAAGTTAAAAGATCATCGCATTACCCTTGAGGGAGTTGTGGTTATTAAAGCGCAGGAATATCGCAGTCAAGAACAGAACAAAGAGGAAGCTTTCAGACGACTTCAAGAACTGATTAAAAGTGTATCTGTGTTACCTCGAAAACGCAAACGGACAAAACCAAGTCGCAGTTCTCAAAGAAAACGTCTTGATAGTAAAAACAAGCGGGGACAAATTAAGTTAACTAGAGGAAAAATTACAGAATAATCACGATGCTATTACTGTGATGATAATATATAGCAATCCTAATAAAATACAAACATCTCCTTTCTCTCTTTCTCTGTGTTCTCTGTGCCTCTGTGGTTCGTTAAAAAAAATCTTGTACATAAATGCTATATATTAACGTCCCAACATTTTATCTCGAAGATGCTTAATGCGAAGAATAAAAATATACTACTCTAGCCAAAAATAACCAATGAGGTTATGAAATCTAGTATTATTGGCTCTAATTGTCAAAATTATAGAGAATCATAATTATTTGGAGTTGTTTTGTCATTAGTAATTACCAAAAATCAACCACCCGTTCTGTATGTGGATACAATAAAAGACTATCCGCGTCATGTAGAGATGCTTTTGAAAGACTGGGATGAGATATTGCAACTCCCTGAAGACTGCTTGGAACTGATAATTGATTTCCACTATTGCGAATTCCTTGGACACATCGGTGTTACCTTTTTAGGGGGAATAGTTCGCCTATTTGCATACAGGGGTGGAAATGTCATTTTTCACTGGAATACACTTATAGACAAAATTCGGATGAATTTGGCTCAAAATGGGTTCCTCTATGATTTTGGCTACAATCAGAAACCTTGGGATGGTAATTCAGTACCTTATCGAAGCGATCTTCAACACGACCCGATAGCCATTGCTGACTACGTAGGAATGTGGATTTATTAACTTACGATTCTTGATAACGACCGTCTAACCTAATGTTAAATTACATCCATCAAGATTTGCACTTTATTTAATCCTCATTCCTTAGGATATAAATGGTTGGGGTGGTCGACTTTGGGATTGGTATACCGAATAGTGTTCGCACTTTACCCGAAAATGCGGACATGACAGCTATTGAGGCTCTAGAGTGGGCATTTAAGCCAGGAAATAGTACCAAACGGCAAGGTATCCGACAGGGTGAAGGTTTACACATACTACAGGAATTTGTCAGAAAAAATCATGGAACTCTGATGATTTTCAGTAATGACAGCTATGTCAATATAGGGGATAATGGAATTAAATATGAAAACATTTGTACTAACTTTTCGGAAACGCTAGTCAATATGGCTTTTCGATGTGATTAAAAATACTACTGTTTAGCTTCAGAAGTTCCTAAACTCAAGAAGCTGAAGCTTTAGAGAGAGGGAGATAAGGACATGATGTATAAAGTTTACGATATAGTTGGCGAGTATGCCATCACTCCTGATGGTGGACAAAAGTTATATGATCAGATTCATCCATGTTTACTAACTGATGAAACTGTGGAGTTAGATTTTGCAGGAGTGAAGGTTTTTGCATCTCCATTTGTGAATTTTGCATTTGGTCAATTGTTAAAAGATATCCCATCTGAGAAGTTGAATCAATTGCTTGAATTTACTTCTCTCAATGCTGATGGATGGGATGTTATTAATCACGTAATGACTAGAGCTAAACGTTATTACTCTGATGAAAAATATCGTAATGCTGTGGATACGGTGATAACAGATATGGCTGCAAGTTTTTGAAGTATGGCGATTATTCAAGCTGATATCATAGATATTAAAACTGACACTCCACAGCAGAGTGACATTTTCTTTGTAGATACCAATGTCTGGTTTTGGCAAACTTATACCAACGCTGCATTTACTGCTAAACCTTACCAAATTACAGATTATCCCAACTATATCAACAAAACGCTGCAAAATGGAGCTACTCTCACCTACTCTGGACTCACTTTAGCAGAACTTGCTCATATCATAGAGAAAACAGAATATGACATTTATGTCCAATCTCATCCGGGTTTACACTTTAAGAAATACCGTCATGATTATCCAGAAGAACGGGCTAATTTAGTTACTGAAGTTAAATGGGTTTGGAGTCAGGTTAAAGCGATCGCTATTCCTATTAAACTAACAGTAGATGATGCTACTACTGATGCTGCTATTAAGCTATTTACCACCCAAGCAGTTGATGGTTATGATTTGCTGATGCTCGAAGCTATTAGCATAGCAGGAGCAGGAACAGTTAAGATTATTACTGATGATATGGATTATAGTGTTGTTCCAGGTATTCAGGTGTTCACTAGCAATAAATATGTTATTCAAGATGCTGCTATGCAAAAGAAGTTAGTAAGGCGTTAATTATACATTTATGTTATCTTCCTAACATTTTATCGCGCAGATGTTTAATGCGATCGCGTAATTTTGCAGCTTCTTCAAATTCCATCTTCTTCGCCGCTTCCTTCATCTGTTTTTCTAACAGGGTAATTAACTCTGGAATATCTTCCAAAGATAATTCATCTAGATGTTCATCAACCATTTTTAAATCAGTGGCATTTAATCGCCGAGAAGCATCTAAAAATGATAAAATCGAATTAGTTTGTTTTTTAATAATCGGTTGCGGCGTAATTCCGTGCAATTTATTATAAGCCGTTTGAATTCCTCTTCTTCTATCAGTTTCATCAATGGCTTTAATCATACTCCCTGTTAATTTATCAGCATATAAAATTGCCTTTCCTCTAATGTGACGCGCCGCCCGGCCAATAGTTTGAATTAAAGAACGTTCAGTCCGCAAAAATCCTTCCTTATCTGCGTCCATAATTGCAACTAAAGAAACTTCGGGTAAATCTAAACCTTCCCGCAATAAATTGACACCGACTAACACATCAAAAACACCATTTCGCAAATCTTGTAAAATCTCAATCCGTTGAATGGAATTAATTTCTGAATGCAAATATCTGATTCTAATTCCTCTCTCTTCTAAATATTCAGTCAAATCCTCCGCCATGCGTTTAGTTAATGTTGTTACTAAAGTTCTTTCTTGACGGTCAACTCGATCTTTTATTTCTCCTAATAAATCATCAATTTGTCCTTCTGTGGGACGCACAAATATTTCTGGGTCAATTACTCCCGTCGGTCTAATTACTTGTTCAATAATATTCTCTTCCGAAATTTCTAATTCCCAATTTCCTGGAGTCGCAGAAACGAAAATACATTGATTGACTTTTTGCCAAAATTCTTCGGCTTGTAAAGGACGATTATCCGCAGCACTGGGAAGCCGAAAACCATGATCTATTAATACTTTTTTCCTCGCTTGATCTCCATTATACATTCCGCGAATTTGGGGAACGGTAACATGAGATTCATCTATTACTAATAACCAATCTTTGGGAAAATAATCAATTAAACATTCTGGTGGTTCTCCCGCTTGTCTTCCTGCTAAATGACGAGAATAATTTTCTACGCCGTTACAATATCCCACTTCTCGTAACATTTCCAAATCATAACGGGTACGTTGGTCAATGCGTTGCGCTTCAACTAATTTCCCCATTGATTCTAATGTTAATTGTTGCTGTTTTAATTCGGTGGCGATATCTTCACAAGCTATTTCTACTCTTTCTTTGGGGGTAACAAAGTGACGCGCTGGGTAGATATTTACTGCTTCTAAACTGTGGAGAATTTCCCCACTAACAGGATCTACATATCTAATTGCATCAATTTCATCACCAAAGAATTCAACTCTAATAATTCTATCTTCATAAGCAGGAGAAATTTCTAAAACATCACCACGAACTCGAAATTTTCCTCTCCCCATTTCGATATCATTCCGAGTATATTGAACTGCGGTTAAATCTCGTAAAACTTGACGCGGATCAATTTCCATTCCCAATTGTAACCGAATTGCGGCTTTGAGGTATTCCGCCGGCATTCCTAAACCGTAAATACAACTAATTGAGGCGACGACAATCACATCCTTGCGTTCAAATAAGGAACGAGTGGCGGAATGTCGTAACATATCTATTTCTTCATTAATCGCTGATGTTTTTTCTATATAAGTATCAGTAACAGGAATGTATGCTTCCGGTTGATAGTAATCGTAATAACTAACAAAATACTCAACTGCATTATTAGGAAAAAACTCCCGCAGTTCGTTACACAACTGGGCAGCTAATGTCTTATTATGTGCTAATACTAGGGTAGGTCTACCGACTTTTTCAATGACTGCGGCTATGGAGAATGTCTTCCCAGTTCCTGTCGCACCCAGTAATGTTTGATAATGATTTCCTTTTTGAATACTAGCAGAAAGTTGTGCGATCGCTTGTGGTTGATCACCGGTGGGGACAAAAGGTGCTTGGAGATTAAAATCCATTATCTAGCTTGAACGTTACACCTAGCAATTCTACACAATTTCTCAGTTTTGCGTTAGGCGCAAAATTTTTTTTTGGGAAGTTGGTTTGCAACATCGCTGGCGATGTGCTATATTAATATAATGGAGTGGTGATAAAATTTTTATTTAGGCACACATTTCCATTATCAGAATATCACGCCTGGCGGCGCGAGTCAACCCCTAAAACCCAAAAAAAAGAATTTTTTTCTACTTAAATATCAATTTATACTTGTATTTATATAGGAATTATGAGAAATGAACCACGAAGAAGCGAAGGACACTAAGGAAGAAAAGAAGGGTTTTAGAGAATTTTTGCGTGGGTTATGTCTATAGTATCAGAACTGGTTAAAATAGAAAATAAATCTACCGCTGTTTTAAAAATGATACCAGAAGCAAATATTGAAGATGTTCAAGAACCAATTACCACCGCACCACCGGAGGTAAAGCAAATTATTGAGAAGGTGTGGAGATTGGAGAAAAGCCGATTAGATAGAAAGAGTAAGGGTCATATTAATGATGATATTCTCACTATTGTGAAGGAAGCGGTGCAATGAAGCTAACTTCGATTAAATTATGTAATTTTCGTTCTTTTTATGGGAAGACACCAGAAATAACTTTAGCTGGTGGAGATGTTCGCAATACTACTATGATTTATGGTAGTAATGGCGCAGGTAAAACTAGTATTTTGAATGCATTTACTTGGGTTTTATATGAAAAGTTTAGTGCGGCTTTTGCGTCAACTGAACAGTTAGTAAATAAACGCGCGATCGCAGAATCTCAACCTAGTCAACCGGTGGAATGTTGGGTGGAAGTTGGTTGGGAACATGAAGGTAATCGTTATCGCGCTACTCGTGGTTGTCGGGTTTACAAAAATGAAAGTGATGTAATCGAAGCTGGGAAAACTCAGTTAAAAATTCAAGTTGCTGGAGATGACGGAAAATGGTATTTCCCACTTCAGCAAGCTGAGGAAATCATTACTCAGATTTTACCAGCAAGTTTACATCAATATTTTTTCTTTGACGGTGAACGGATTGAAGAAATTGTCCGTTCTGATAATAAAGCGGAAATTGCAGAAGCAATTAGAACTTTTTTGGGTGTGGAAGTTATTGAACTGTCGATTAAACATTTGAAAGATGCTAAAAAGAGTTTAGAAACTGAGTTAAAACATATTGGTGACGCGGAAACTAAACAGTTATTAACTCAGCAAGAAAAGCAAGAACTGGAAATTGAAAACATTAATAAACGTCAAACGGAAATAAATCAAGAGTTGGAATATCAGCAAACTTTTAAAAAGGAAGTTAGTAATAAGTTACGAGATTTGAGTGCTGTTAAGGAATTACAGGAAAGAAAGCAAAGTTTAGAATCGCAAAAAGATAGTTTACGGGAAGAGTTGAAGAAAACACGGGAGAATTTGAAAAAGACTATTTCCGCACGGGGTTATACTGTGCTGTTATCGGAAACTACTGCTAAGTTTCGGGAAATATTCACAGATTTAAAACAAAAGGGTGAATTAACAGCAGGAATTTCCCGGGAATTTGTCAATGATTTACTCAATAGTGGACGTTGTATTTGTGGTGCAGATTTAAGGGAAGGAACTCATACTCATTTTCATGTGAAGAATTTAATGAGAAAAGCAGGTTCTTCAACTGTGGAAGAAACCGCAATTAGAATGAGCGCACAAGTTGATGAAATTGATAAACAAGCAGTTGATTTTTGGGAAGAAGCAGACAGGGAACAAGCCAGAATTCAACAGTTAAGGGAAAATCTCAATCAAGTTGAATTGGAATTAGCGACTATTCAAGAACAACTGCGAAAAGATCCCAATGAGGAAATTAGCAGTTTACAAAAACGTCTTGATGAAATTGAAGCCAAAATTGATGAATTAAATCGAGAACAGGGTGCAAATCAACAGGAAGTTTCTCACCTAAAAACTGATATTGATGCTTTGATAAAACAAATATCTAAGCAAAAACAAAATGAGGAAAAACAATCTTTAGCACAGCGTCGGATTAATGCTACTCAAGATGCTATTGAACGGTTATCAGAAGTTAAAAACCGTCAAGAAAATCAATTTCGTCTGCAATTAGAACAGCGAGTACAGGAAATTTTTTCGGATATGTCTTTTACTCCTTATGTTCCTAAAATTAGCGAAAAGTATGAATTAAGTTTGGTGGAAAATACGACGGGAATTGAAGCACCAGTCGCAGCTTCGACGGGGGAAAATCAAGTTCTCAGTTTATCTTTTATCGCTAGTATTATTGATAAGGTGCGTGACTGGAGTGAGAAGCGAAAAATGATTATGCTTCCTGAAAGTAGCACTTTTCCGATTGTTATGGATTCTCCTTTTGGGAGTTTAGATGTTAATTCTCGTCGTCACATTGCGCGAACTATTCCTAAGTTAGCAAATCAGTTGGTTGTGTTGGTGACTAAGACTCAGTGGCGGGTTGAGGTTGAGGAGGAAATTGCTGATAAGGTGGGGAAGGAATATGTTTTGGTTTATTATTCTTCTAAGCCTAATTGTGAACAGGATTTTATTGAGTTGGGGAGAGAAAGATATGCTTTAGTTCGACAGAGTTTGAATGGTTTTGAATATACGGAAATTGTTGAGGTTGAACGAAATTAATATATCTCACGCAAAGGCGCAAAGGAAGAAAGAAATGGTTGTTAGTTCTTTAAGTTTGGTGACGGATACGTGGGTAAGTGTGAGTTGGGATGAGTTTATGGAGGTTGCTGAACATTCTGATTATCAGCAAGGAAGATTTTATTTTTATCAAAATTATATGAGGGTAGAAATGTCACCTGTTGGTTCAATTCATGGAAATAATAATAATGTTGTTGCAAATGTTGTGAATTTTTATGCGACATTGAAAAATATTAAGATTAAAGGCTGGGTAAATACCAGTTTTCGCAGAACAAGTGAGGGAGAATGTCAACCTGATTTAGCTTTTTATATTGGGGATAAGATAACATTTCCACCTTTGAATAATTCTCCTGTCAATATTAATGAGTTAACAGCACCGACTTTAGTTGTGGAAGTTGCTGTTTCTTCTATTAATGATGATTTGGGTTTTAAGCGATTACTCTATGAACGGTTGGGGGTAAAGGAATATTGGGTTATGGATGCTAATAATAATGATATTATTGCTTTTGAAATTATTGATGGTGGAAGTAGGAGAATTGAGGATTCAAAGGTTTTACCAGGTTTGCAAATATCTACTGTTCAAGAAGCTATTCAACGCAGTTTAACTCAAGATGATGGTGAAGTTAATCGCTGGTTGTTGCAAATTTTTAGTTAATTAGTTTTACGCAAAATCAGGAGGTAAATGTTATGGTTGCTAATTTTGAGAAAAGTTATATGAGTCCTTTGGAGTATTTGGAGTGGGAGGAACAGCAAAATATTAAATATGAATATATCAATGGTGAAGTTTTTGCTATGACTGGGGGAACTATTCCCCATACTACTATTGCTTTAAATTTGGCTTCTGGGTTAAAAAATCATTTGCGGGGTGGTAATTGTCGTCCTTTTATGGCAGATGCTAAAGTGGGTATATCGGAAAATGGTCCGTTTCATTATCCTGATGTCATGGTAAGTTGTGATGAACGGGATAAACAAGCTATTAAGTTTATTCAATTTCCTTGCTTAATTGTTGAGGTGCTTTCTCCAAGTACGGAAGCTTATGATAGGGGGGGAAAGTTTCAGCAGTATAGACGGATTGAATCTTTGCAAGAATATGTTTTAATTAGTGCTGATAAAATCGGTTTGGATTGTTTTCGCTTAAATGATAGGGGTTTATGGGAGTTACATCCTTTTGTTGAGGGTGATAATGTACATTTAGTTAGTGTTGATTTTACGTTTCCTCTTTCTCTGGTTTATGAGGATATTTTTTGATTTTTTGTTTCGCGCAGGTTATGAAGGAATGAACCACGTTCGCGTAGCGTCCCGAAGGGATAGAAGCGAAGGACAGGAAGGAAAGAAGGTTTCAAAGATATTTTGCGTGAGTCTGATGGATTTTTTTATCACGCAGAGTCGCAGAGGCGCGGAGAAGAGCGCGCGTTTGTGGTATTAGTAGGTTAAGTTTGGTTTATGATGTTAAGGGTATATATTTTATAATTATGGCGGAAACTGGTAGAATCAGGGTTGCTAAGGATAAAGCTGAGTTGGTGAAAAGTTTAACTTCTGCTGATGGGGGAACTGGCCCTTTTCAGACTTTCGCTGATGTGATTGTTTTTGCTGCTGCTTTGGGTGTAAAGCATAAAAAGCGTGTTCCTTTGGGAGAAATTTCTAAACGTGAACCATCACCAATTAGGTTAGAATATTTCGCTACGATGGGACATGATATGTTAATTAAATTATTGGGAATTATTGAAACTCACGATATTGCAATTTTATCTCCTTATGAGGAAGAATACGAAAAACAACGCAATGGAATCTTTGAAGAATACGCTAATGGTGGACTAGAAATATTACAAAATGAGTTAAGAGGTGCGGTAGATTATTCTGAGCGGATTTTACTATTTCTCAGTTATGAAAGAGCAAATAATCCAAAAGAAGAAGAGGAATTTGATTTAACTAAATTCCTCAGTTGAGTTAGGGTATGTTTAATAGGAAGAGTTATCTGTCCATCCTAATTCATATTTAATCTTTTTAACTGCATCTGTTACTGCATTTGCACCTGTAGATAGTTTATAACGCTTATTCGGATTTTTTGGGTTAGGATCTATTCTGATTAAAGTATTTTCCCAAATTGGATTATCTCTTGTCCAACCTATTTTTGCAAGTTGGGAAACTTTTGTTTCATCAAAATAATTACTTTCTTTGTTGTAAGTTAAATGTAGTAGTCTAGCCAAAACTTCCAGTCCCACACTCACACCCAATAGACATTCATCCTTAAATTTCCTGATCTCAGCAACAGTCAAATCTTCTGCTTTTTTTACAGAAATATATCTAGTATTACTACATTCATAGAAAAACTCATTGAGACAATTAGAGAGGGAATTAGATGATATAGCTACATCATAGTCGCTAAGTTCAGCTTCAGGATAATTAGTAAAAGAACAACTTACAGCCCTCGCTATGTAGTTATTTGTGTAAATAAATCCCTTTGTAACACGCGGATTATCATGAACCTTATCTGTCTTATTATGAAAGATGTGTACTTGTTCTACTAATTTTTTAGTAATACCAATACGACCTTCAGATACACCGAATGACAATAGCAAAGCTTTATCTAGTTTTTTCGTTTGAGCCATATCTCGAAAATCTTTTTTACACTGATCAAGGTCTTCTTCTAAAACCAGCGTAATTGGAAAATCATCATCACTAATTAAGTCACTTGTATCACCTTCAATCAATTTTTGAATAGCACTCTTACGATGTTGACCATCTGTAATCTCTAACTTTACTCCACGAGGGATTACAACTAAACAAATACCTCTCCCAAATTCAAGAATATTTATTTTTCCTAGAGCTACATTTGCTGTCAATGTCCCCAAAATCCAAGGTTTCCCTTTTTGCGCTTGCTCGATAATATAATTTTTGATCTCATCAGCATGGCCTGGTACTTCTGGGCGTTGTCTACCTGAATCAGGATCATTCTCAGTAGCAGGTTTGATTACTAAAAGTGCAGGAAAATCTCCAGGTGGTATATTAATTTGTAGCATTCTTCGCTTACCGTGACGAAGAATCAAACCTGGATAACAGCGTTCACGATGGTATTTAGAAAAGAATGGCTCTATAAATGAGCTAAACTGAGCTTTTACTTCAGGAGTAATATCGTTGTTATTTTCTTCGTTCAATTGAGTCATATAAATGCTGATACACTTAGCGATGTTAAAAAACATAGTAAACAACATCGGTGGTATTGAACATCCGTGAAAACCACAGAGTGATATTACTCGCTAATTTGTCTAACTCAGTATAACTGGAAGCCCTACATCCTGGGGTTTCACCAATTTTCCATCAAAACCTATAGTTTGTTCTTCTGTCGTCCTAGCATTAGCTAAAGCTTTACGTAAAGCAGTAACTTCCATTTTTTCAGTCATTCCTCCCAACATATAAATGAATAACTTCACAGCTAAATCTTTTCCTGCTATTTGTACCCGCTTTTTATTGGGGTCATATAAAACCCCATACCATATAGATTGAGGATATTCCATACTGCTAAAACCCCCTTGACGGTCAAATTTCTCCAACTTCTTAAAAATATCCGTCAAAGCAAAATCTTTTTTAAATACCAAAGTTCCCAAAGCTTGCGCTAAAGCAACTTGAGAAACTGGACGAAATAACATATTTCCCTCACCTCCGTCTTTCTCAAAATGGAAGCGTCGCAAAACAGTTGTATCTTCATGTTCCAATATTTTATAACTGGGAAGATTCGCTAAATTATCAAAAAGTAGTCTAAAATCGGCAATTCCTTCCTGAATTTCTTCATTTTCTGGACGCATGGGAATTAACCCTTTTTCCAAAGGTTTCCAGTGGGGGAACTTTTGACCCAAATACCTTTCGGACATATCTTGTAAGGCTTGCAAGGTCGTCAAAACCGTAGAATTAGCAGCTACTGTGGCACTATTCCAATTAACACGGGGATTGCGATTGGGTTTTTGTTCTAAAAGTGGATGTGTAACCGCAATTTTTCGCGCTACAATAGCAAAACCATCATCTTCATTTAATTGTGCTAACTGACCTTTAGTTAAAGGTGCAGCCATTAAATTTACATGAACAAAAATGGATCTTACCCGTCGTTTTGCTTCTGCATGAGTTTCCCCAGTATTCACAGCACAAATAAATTCAATGCCAATTTTTTCTTTAGATAAATTTTGTAAATAAGCAGGTTCTACTTGATATTTCTCAATCAAATCAGATAGAGTAATAAAACTTTCATCAGCAGTTTTATCCTTTTTATAACGTTGCAGTTTACCAGATTTAATTAACTCCATCAAACCTTGGACACCCATTAATCTATGCTGACCATCTAAAGCATAAATTGTCACATTGTCTTCAGAAATATTCAGTAAACCGACTTTACCATCTTTGTCTAAAGGTATAAAATCAGTAGTCGCTTTTTTAGCCCGTCCTTGACTATCCCACTCTGCTGCTTTGGGGTTATCTACCCAAGGTTGATTAATTACTACTAGTACAGCCGGAAATTTATGATTTTTCCTCGCTGCTAAATACTGTACTAACGGTGCTTGACGTGACCAGTCAACAGGGCGTTGCTGAATGTCATCAATACTATCAGCATCAATTTCAATATTCTCTGTCTCTGGGTTGTACTTTTTTTGCAGCAGGGGTAAACCAGACGCAAAATGTACGCGTCCCGCAAACCATTCCAAGGTTACAGAACCTACATAAGCCTCAGTACCACCCATTTCTGTCTTTTGGACAAGAATTTGGTCTTTCTTCTCTAAAAACCTGTCTAGCAGTAAAGCTAATACCTGTTTATCCTGATTTTCCCGTTCTAGATACTCGTTAGCGAGTTGATTATTTAGTGTATTTGTACTATCATTCATGTGATTTTTTGAAAACTAGACTACATAAAATAGCTTATCCTGTTTAAAACATTCGGTATAATAATTCATTTTTTAAAAAAGCTTAAAAAATGTTATAGTTAGAAATTGATCCCCTAACCAAAACCAACTGTAGGTCGTGGTTATGTATTTAGTTATATATCATACAAATAAAATCATTAGAGTCCGCCCGTGCGGACTCTGTTTGTGTGCCGACGAATTTTGCTCTCAAAGGTGCTCGTTAATTAAATAGAGTAACAAATAAATTGATAAAAATGTGTGTTTACTTAAGGAATAACAACAATGAATACAACACAACAACCAGAAAATAAAAATCAGCAAAGCTCTGCTGTAGCAGAGTTAATTGAAGATATTCAATCTCTGACTACAGAAATTCAAGAATTGTATTGTTTAGATCAAATACCTTGGGTAGTAGGCTATTCGGGCGGAAAAGACAGCACTGCTACTTTACAACTTGTATGGAATGCGATCGCTGAACTCCCACCCGAAAAGCGAACAAAAAAAATATATGTCATTACTACGGACACACTGGTAGAAAATCCTATTGTTGCGGCTTGGGTACGTAATTCTCTAAAACAAATGAAATCTGAGTCACAAGCGCAAGGATTACCATTTGAACCCCATTTATTAAGACCAGATTTTAAAGAAACATTCTGGGTAGGTTTAATTGGTAAAGGTTATCCAGCCCCAAGAGGGAAATTTCGTTGGTGTACAGAACGTCTGAAAATTAATCCTTCTAATCGGTTTATTCGTGATGTTATTCGTAACAATGGAGAAGCAATTGTTGTATTGGGAACGCGGAAAGCTGAAAGTATAAAACGCGCCAATAGAATGAAAAAATTAGAATCCCAGCGAGTAAGAGATCATCTAAGTCCTAATATGAACTTACCAAACTCTTTAGTTTATAGTCCTATTGAAGATTGGGAAAATGATGATGTATGGATTTATTTAATGCAATGGGAAAATCCCTGGAAATACAGTAATAAAGAATTATTTGCTATTTATCGAGGTGCATCTGCTGATAATGAATGTCCTTTAGTTGTTGATACAACTACTCCTAGTTGTGGAAGTTCTCGTTTTGGTTGCTGGGTTTGTACCCTTGTTAGTCAAGATAAATCATTAACAGCAATGATTCAAAATGATGAAGAAAAAGAATGGATGCAACCATTATTAGATTTTCGCAAAGAATTAGATTTAGAAGAGAATCGTGACCGGAGAGACTTTCGCCGTAGACGTGGAGGTGTCCAACTGTATGAGCGTAATTTAGAAGGTGAAGTATCTATTGAACCTATTCCTGGTCCATATCTTAAAGAAGCGCGGGAAGATTGGTTAAGAAAGCTGCTAACAGTTGAAAAGCAAATTCGTCAAACAGCACCAGAAAATATGCGTGACATCACCCTACTTACTATAGAAGAATTGAGTGAAATTCGCCGAATATGGTTAGAAGAAAGACACGAATTTGATGATAGCTTACCCCGAATATATGAAGAAGTCACAGGAGAAGTATTTAAAGATCCTCGTCCTGGTGCAGATCAAAGCATACTTGGTAGTGATGAATGGGGAGTATTAGAAGAAATTTGTGAAGGTGACGAAATGCACCTAGAATTAATGGCTAGACTATTAGATACAGAAAGACAATTCAAGAAAAAAACTCGCCGTGTGGGTATCTACGAAAGCCTAGAAAAATGCTTTGATACAAGTTCCCGTTCACCAGAAAAAGCGATCGCAAATGCCCATTTAAAACGGGATTTAAGACAAGCAGCATTAGAAGGAGATGTTGCCACAATTCGGGAAAAATTCAGACAATTAAGTTTAGGAGATACCGCCGAAAAACAAGAGTCTAAACCACAAACTTGGGCTAACTTCAAATATGCACAAAAAGACCCAGATGATAACCCAGACCAATAGAATATCCTCCCCACCCTCGTTCCTAGCCTCTGGCTGGGAATGCCAATCTTGAGGTTCTACCTCAACTCATTATAACCGAGGCAGAGCCTCTTGACAGCATTCCCTGTCAGAGACAGGGAACGAGATAAATATCTCCTTTCTCTCTTTCTCCGTGTCCTCTGTGCCTCTGTGGTTCGTTTAAAAAAACTAGAATACCCAACCCAAAAACCCATGATCTTCCTAGAATTAGTCCTGCAAAACTTCGGTCCTTATGCTGGAAAACAAATCATCAACCTCAACCCCCAAATTGACGAAGACAACACCCGCCCAATTATTTTATTAGGAGGAATGAACGGCGGCGGAAAAACTACCCTTATGGATGCCATTCGCCTCGCATTATATGGACAACGCGCCCAATGTTCAACCAGGGGAAATTTGAGTTATAGTGATTTTCTTACCCAATGCGTGAATAGTAAAAGTACCCCCACAGAAAAGACTAGAATTGAATTAGTTTTTGAACATATCGAAGAAGATAGACCCATAAAATATCGGGTTGTCAGGACTTGGGAAAAAAATCCCAAAGACGGAAAAGACCATTTAGGAATATTAGGAGATGATGAAACATGGCCAATTGATTCATTAGTAAATATTTGGGACGAATATATAGAAAATATCTTACCTATAGGCATTTCCAATTTATTTCTCTTTGACGGTGAACAAGTTAAAGAACTTGCAGAACAGGAAATACCGCCGCCCATAGTTGTAGATGCGATTAACGGACTTTTGGGTTTAGAATTAGCCGATAAATTAGCAATTGATTTAGAAATATTAGTAAATCGTAAAAGACGAGAATTTGCAGATACTAAAGATTTAGCAAAATTAGAAGTAATTGAAACCCGAATCCATGAAAAACAGGAAGAATACAAAAACAATCAGATAAAACTAGAAGATATAAATACTCAAGTTACAGAATTAGAAAAAATTCATGAAGAAGCTTTAGATAGATTTGTGAATGAAGGTGGTAAAATTGCCGCTGAACGTAGCCAATTAGAACAACAAAGAGAAGAAAAAATCAAAGTTGCTAATAACGTCCGTGAATCTTTGTGTGAATTAGCTGCTGATGTTTTACCTTTAGCCTTAATTAGTCCTTTATTATCTCAAGTGCAAAGACAGGGAGAAAAGGAACTGAAAACTCAACAAATCCAATTAGCGAAAGATGTATTAATTGCTAGAGATGAAAGATTACTAAATTGGTTACAACAATTAAATCTAGAAACTAATAAACTTACTAATATTCAATCTTTTTTAGCTGAAGATATCAATAACTTATATACTAATAACTTATCAACAGAAAATACTTGGTTAAATGGAGATGAAGAAAGTTTAAGTTTACTTGACAATATAACCTATCGGTTACAAGTTTCCCAAAATAACGCCCAAAAGCAATTAGATGAATTAACTAATTATGAAGAAGAAATTCTCACCTTAGAAAGACAAGTACAAACTGCGGCTGCACCGGAAGAATATACAAAATTGCAGAAAGCAGTAAAAGAAGCACAAACTGAATTTAATAAAATTAAATCTCAGTCAGACATAATGACTCAAAAACTGATAGAATTAGATACAGAAACTAAAAAATTGAGACAAGAACTCAATGAATATACAGTAGACAATCTCAAATATCAAAATAGTGAACATATTATCTGT
>NZ_JADEWA010000566.1:0-3013 GCF_015207865.1 Dolichospermum sp. LEGE 00246 | reverse complement strand
CATATAAGGTACATCCTAGCCCCCTCATCGCACCCCCCTAAATCCCCCCGCAGCGGGGGGAAGAAAAGGATAAGCTTTTGATACTGGAGGGGGTTGGGGGTGGGGTTCTTGTTCCAGGTTTGATGACAATTTGCTGTAAATCATCATCTGTTACAAAATTAATATCAACGTCATACACCCTACAATAATACTGATAATACTGACATTCACAAAACCTTACCAAATCCTCCACCTCCAGGAGTTTCTATCACAAAAACATCCCCCGGCTGCATCTCTACTGTAGCTGTATTCCCTAAATTTTCTTCAGTTCCATTTTTACGTTTTATCCAGTTTCTTCCTACTTTTCCGCTTTCTCCACCATCCAAACCAAAGGGAGGAATTAACCGATGACTAGAAAGAATATTAGCTGTCATTGGTTCGAGAAATTTAAGACGACGAATTACGCCATTTCCACCTGTATATTTACCTTTACCACCACTATCAGAACGCAAACTAAAGCTTTCTACTTGGATAGGATAACGAGTTTCTAAAACTTCTGGATCAGTTAAACGGGAGTTAGTCATGTGTGTATGAATTGCATCAGTACCATGAAAATTTATCCCCGCACCTGAACCACCACAAATGGTTTCATAATATTGATATTTTTCATTCCCAAAAGTAAAATTATTCATTGTTCCCTGGGAAGCAGCCATGACACCTAATGCACCATATAAAGCATCAACAATTGTTTGTGAAGTTTCTACATTTCCTGCTACCACTGCTGCGGGATAAATTGGGTTTAACATACAACCTTCAGGAATAATAATTTCTAAAGGTTTAAGACATCCAGCATTGAGAGGAATATTATCATCAACTAGAGTACGGAACACATACAAAATGGCTGCTTGTGTTACGGCTTTGGGGGCATTAAAATTACTATTTAGTTGTGCAGATGTTCCCGTAAAATCAATTTTAGCACTCCGATTTTCTCGGTTAATTGTCACTGAAACCTGAATTTTTGCACCACTATCCATTTCATAAATAAATGCACCATTTTTCAAAACATCAATTGCTCGTCTGACGGATTCTTCAGCATTATTTTGGACAAACTGCATATAAGTTTGTACTGTTGTTAGTCCATATTGATTAACCATTTTGCCTAGTTCTTGGACTCCCCTCTCATTAGCAGCTATTTGAGCTTTAAAATCGGCAATATTTTGGTCAGGATTGCGACTGGGATAGGGATGATTTAAGAGATAATTTCTCACGGCTGTTTCTTGAAAGTCTCCCTGTTCAACTAAGAGAAAATTATCAAATATAATTCCTTCTTCTGCTACTGTGGTACTGTGAGGAGGCATAGAACCAGGAGTAATACCACCTATATCTGCTTGATGTCCACGAGAAGCAACATAAAAGATAATTTGTGTTTTTTCTCCATCAAAAATTGGGGTAATGGCTGTGACATCAGGTAAATGTGTTCCCCCGTTATAGGGGTTGTTTGATAAATAAACATTTCCCGGTTTAATATTGTCACCTTGATCATTAATTAAACTGCGGACACTTTCACTCATTGAGCCTAAATGTACAGGAATATGAGGTGCATTTGCAACTAATAAACCGGAAGCATCGAAAATAGCGCAGGAGAAATCAAGTCTTTCCTTAATATTAACTGATGTTGCTGTATTTTGCAGCACAATTCCCATTTGTTCGGCGATGAATTGGTAGAGGTTTTTGAATATTTCTAAGCGAATGGGATCTGGTTGAGATGTGGTGTACATTTTTTTACTTAATTAATTTCAAGATAAACAATATGTTGGGTTTCCTTGCGTCAACCCAACCTACATTTTTTATTAAATTGTATCTGGATCTATATTTAATTCTCGTAGTTTTGCAGCTAAACGTTCTGCTTTTCTTGCTTCCTGTTCTGCGGTTTCTTCTGGTGTGGGGACTAAATTGCCTTCTGATGTGAAATAACGTAATAAACCCTCATGAATTCCTAAATATAGACCTAATTGTTGACTCCATAAATGCCCTTTTTCGGTGGCTTTTATAGGTTGATATTTTCCGTCTGTGATATGAAATCCTGCAAATTCTAATGTATAAGGATCAAACCAAAAATAGTCAGGTGTGCGGAAAGTTTCTTGATAAAGTTCTTTTTTTGATTCTCTATCTATTTTGGCTGTTGTTGGTGAGAGAATTTCGACAATTACATGAGGATATTTACCGTTTTCTTCCCACACTACCCAACTTTTACGAGTTTTTCTGTCAGTTCCTAAGACTACAAAAAAATCGGGTCCACGAAAATTTTCTGTTTTCTTCTGATGTGGACTATAATAAATACTCAGATTTCCCGCAGCATAGAAATCAGTTCTGTCTTTCCATAACCATTCCAAGCATTTGAAAAGTAGGATTATTTGTCGTAGGTGTAGTTCTGTTTCCACGGGGGGTTCATCACTATATAGGTCACTGGGAGGAAAAATAACATCTGGAGAGATGATTTTTTCAGATGCTATTTCTTGAGTAATCATCATGATATGATACCAAGTAGTTATTTGTTTATTCTAACATTAATTACCAATTGATAATTAATCCATTCAAGGTCTTATCTGTGTTTATCTGCGTTTATCTGCGTTCAAATATTCTGAAAATCTTATTTTCTTTGGAAATGTTGGGTTTCGCAAAGGCTCAACCCAACCTACGAAAAATGGCGTTGTAAAATCAAGTGATTTTGTTTCGTTAATCTTGCTTCCCAGTGAGGTTCAACGACAATTGTGCTGATTTTTTCGACAATGATAGCAGGTCCGACTATACTATCTTCTGGTTGTAAATTATCTCGGTAATAAACAGGGGTATCATGCCATTTATCAGCCGTAAACATTTTTACTATTTCTACAGGTGTGGGTTTTTGATTGAAAGCACGGTTACGAGTAATTAATGGTTCTTCAGGAGTATCCATTTTTTGAATTACTTCTACTGAGACTGATTCGACAATTAAGGTTTTCTCGGTTTGAATAAAACCATATCTATTTTTATG
>NZ_JADEWA010000565.1:0-3022 GCF_015207865.1 Dolichospermum sp. LEGE 00246 | reverse complement strand
GTTAATAAATGCTGTATTAATGCTTGTCAAATCTAAAGAATATTGGCGGCAAATTTTACCTGATGATAATTGGACTCATTCACCGTATAAATTTAGAGAACAATTATCCTTAGAAATTGGTAAGTTTTATTCAAAACAAGATTGTATTATTGAAAATCATATTCCTTTTTTCTTTAAGACACTATACAAATTAATTGAAGAATAAACTATTTTGTAGGTTTAGTTAAATGAAATGCAACCCAACACATTTATTATTTCCGCCTAGTTTTGGGTTTCCTTGCGTCAACCCAATCTACTTAATAGTATAATTGATAAATAACAGATATCATTAATTAGCATTATGACTACAGTTGCTATTGTACCTACATCAAATGCCAATGGAGAAAAGTATTATCGCGCTATTGCTGGAGATAAACAGTCTGTTGGCAAAACTGCCGATCAAGCTTTAGATGCTTTGAGTACACAGTTAGGTGAGGTTGAATTTCGGGCATTATTAATTATTGATAACTTTCGTCCTGATCAATTTTTCACCAATGAGCAAAAACAACGTTTATCAGAACTGATGAGTATGTGGAGAACAGCACGAGATCAAGGACAAACACTTCCCCCAGAAATACAAATTGAATTAGATAATCTTGTTAATGCTGAACTCAATGCTGCTACAGCAAGAACTGCATCTTTAGCGCAACAGTTGAGTCATGGTGAAATCCCTTATCATAAAGTGGGAAATAATCGCAGAATATTCTATCAAGATTTGATAGAGTATAAAAATATAATTGATGCTAAACGTAGAGAAACTTTAGCAGAATTGGCAAATCAAGCTCAAGAATTAAATATGGGATATTAAATGCAAGAAAGTGGTTTGATCGTTGTTTATGATGCTTGTATTTTATATCCTGCACCACTCAGAAATTTTTTAATGTGGTTAGCTTTAACTGATTTATTTCAGGCAAAATGGACTATGAAAAACTACTAATTAAACAAAATTATGAAATATGTATTGATTATCCATGAAGTTGAAGACTATGAAGCATGGAAAAAGGTTTTTGATAATGCAGCCGATATCCGCAAGGAAGCCGGAGAAATAGCATATCAGGTTTTAAAATACGAAAATAATCCCAATAAAATAGTGCATTTTTCATCATGGACATCTATAGAAGATGCAAAGCGGTTTTTTGAATCTCCCAAACTCGTGAAAATTAGACAAGAAGCTGGAGTCAAGTCTCCTGATTTCATATATTTAGATCAACTAGAATCGGGGACGTTGTAGAGTTATAATCTGTAATCCCACAAACTACCGAAATTTAGTTTTATCAAGTACCAACCCTCGACGGGGAAAATTTTTGTCATCATTGACTGGAATCTGCCAAATTTTAATTAAATTATCTTCACCACCACTAACTAAAAACTTCCCGTCAGCACTAAAAGCAAGGGAGGTGACAGCATTACTATGTCCCGTCAATGTTAGCATTTCCTCTCCTGTAGCTACGTTCCAGAGTTTAATGGTGTGATAGATTTGTTCTTCAGAAATATTTCGCCCAGCACTTGCTAAAATTTGACCATCGGGACTAAAAGCAATAGTATTCACACTATTATCTTCTACCATGAGAGTCCGAATTTCTTTGAGGGTTTGCAGATTCCATAATTTAATTGTGCGATACCTTCGGTCAGCGCTTACGCTATCGCGGCTGGAACTTGCTAAAATTTTACCATTAGGACTAAAAGCCACAGCTATAACTGTTTGTGAACTGGTAGCTAAATTCATAATTGGTGCTTCTTGATTAAGATTCCATAATTTAATCGTTTTATCAAAACTACCACTTGCTAAGGTAACACCGTCAGGACTAATATCTACAGAACGCACCCAATATTTATGACCAATTAAAGTGCGAATTAGTTTACCTGTGATTAAATTCCAAACTTTGATAGTTTTATCATCACTAGCACTAACTAGAATTTTACCATTACTACTAATAGCTAAACTATGAATCGCATCAGTATGACTCTTTAAGGTATGAATTAATTGATTTGTTTGTAAATTCCAAACTTTGATAGTTTTATCATCACTAGCACTAACTAAAGTTTTACTATTAGGAGTGATAGCTACTGCATTGACATTTTGGGAATGTCCTTGAAGACTGGCAATTTCTATACCTGTAATGATATCCCATAATTTAATATTATGACATAGACTGTTATTACTTTTTTCGCAATCCCCAGCACTGATAATTAGTTTGTCATTTGGACTCATAACTACTGACAAAACTTTGCTTTTATGTCCAGAGAAAGTATTGACTAAAGACAATTTTTTTTCTGATGTTACAAATGTGGGTGGACTATTGCGAGGTTGACTCCAACTAAATGAAAAGTTAGTTTTTAATTTGCGAAATTCTCGATAACCGGATTCTACTAATGCGAAAGAGACAACTATCCCAAAAATGAAAATTAAATTTCTAACCCAAGTATATTTTGATGAGTGTAGTTGAGAATTTTTTCTAGGTGATTTTATGATTTTATGCTTCGCTGCTGGCAGAATATGATTATGTTTTTTCATCAAATCTCTAATTACTTCATCAGCAGATTGATAACGACTATCTATTTCTTTTTGAAGCAATTTATCTATAATTTCTGATAATTCTGAACTCAAAGGAAAGCGTAAATACTGCTGCCAATTTCCTACCCAAGCATAACCATATTCCATCCATAATTGAAAAGGAGAAATTCCTGTTAATAGGTGAAAACAAGTAGCACCTAAACTAAATAAATCACTTGCAGGATATGCTTTTCCATCTCTAATTTGTTCAATGGGAGAATAACCATGTGAACCGATAGAAGTACCATTTTTTCGCTGTACCTGTGCGGTTAATTGTTTGGAAGAACCAAAATCAATGAGTGTTAATCTCCCATCAGTTTTTCGACGAATAATATTTTCTGGTTTAATATCACGGTGAATTACTCCATGTTGATGAACAAATTTGATAATTGGTAATAAATCTAATAATATAGATTGAATATCCCAATC
>NZ_JADEWA010000564.1:0-3023 GCF_015207865.1 Dolichospermum sp. LEGE 00246 | reverse complement strand
CTTTTGTGAACAATTAATTTTTTAATCATATCGAATTTTCTCTTTCTTTCAGTCCCGTTACGAAGTTCCACTTTCTCACTCCATGCCCAGCTTAATGCTACTTACTATCATTAAGCCTCTTACCCTTCGAATGATTTTTAGTTATTATGTACTACTCGCTAGGCTTTTTTGATATGTGACAGTTCAGGGTGCGGAATGTGGGTTATAAATAATTTGACAAGTTCATATTGATTCCCAGGGTGTTATCTGCCATAAACACCACCTTGAGGAAATATATGCGCTATCAAATCTATGGCAAAAAACGTAGTTTTTCTGTAATACCTGCTATTAAATTTGTCAGCGTTACCTTTTTTTTTGGAACTTTAATCTATTGTGGTTTCTCTACCGGTTCGTTCATGATTTCTTATGTTACATCCAACTTAAACATTATTCGCCCTACCTCAATTACTGGTACTAAAGAACAGGAAAAGTGTGAGGCGAAAAATGCAGTTTGGCGTGATCATAAATGTTGGGACTCTGTTGAAAATCCTTAATTTTAAATTATATTAATTGATATGTTTCTGTGCCGGAGAAGTTGTGGTTGTTGGTTGGGAAATTTCTTGCTTGTACAAGCGGACTACCTTCTGCACATAGTCAGATGTAAAACCCTGATCACAGCCCGTATAATTACCAGTCATCCACCAACAAGCGACACCACGCACAGCACTATTTTCATTATTTTTAGTGGCTGTAAATTGCTTATTTAACTCCCGGTTAGTAATACAGGAAATGACTTGACGGGCTATTTTCGGATCATTTTCAAACTGAGTTGGTGTTAATTCTTTTTTCAGACAAGTTTTTGTCCAACCTTTGAGAGTTTCGGGTTTAACTTGCCATTCGCTATAATAGCCATCATTGCGCTTTTTTGTTTTAGGTGCAGCGAGTCGCAAAGCTTCTACCATTGCTGCAACTTGGGTATCAGAAACAGGCTGTTTGGCTTGTGCTAAGGATGGTAAAATTCCTAAGCTGATAATAATGCCACTAAATATAAATGCTATGGGGTTTTTCTTCATGATTTTAAAAGTATTGAAAATGTGAATTAATGAATTACAACTCTTAATTATGTGATCTCATGTTGGGTTTCCTTGCGTCAACCCAACCTACGAAAAATTGGCATTTAATAAATCTTCGATCGCACTAGTTTCAGTTGGTAATGCAGCGGTTAAAACTTCACTCCCTGATTCTGTAACTAAGACATCATCTTCAATGCGAATGCCTCGCACATCTGCAAACTGTTCTAAACGTTCCCAATTGACTAAATATTGATATTGAGAACGAGTTTTTGGATCATTTAAAATTGCCGGAACTTGATAAAATCCTGGTTCAATTGTGACTAACATTCCTGGACGTAAGGGACGATTTAATCGTAAATAACTTAAACCAAAACGGCTACTTCTGCTTCTGCCCTGATCATAACCGGCGATGTCTCCCAAATCTTCCATATCATGAACATCTAAACCTAAAAGATGTCCAATTCCGTGAGGAAAAAATAAAGCATGAAGATCCATTTTTACCAAATCTTCTGGTTTACCTTGCAAAATTCCTAAATTTACTAAACCTTCGGCAATTATAGTGGCTGCTAACAGATGAATTTCTGCATATTCTACACCAGGGGCGATGTTTTGAATACAAGCATCATGGGCAGCTAAAACAATATCATAAATGTCTTTTTGGGTTGATGAAAACTTACCAGAAACAGGCCAGGTGCGGGTAATATCAGCCGCCCAACCTGTCTGAGTTTCCGCACCCACGTCGGCTAAAAGTAAATCTCCTGGTTGCAGAGAGTGGTAATAATGATTATTGTGTAAAACTTCACCATGAACTGTAACAATACTGGTGTAAGCAGTGGTCATGTTCTCAGCCATAATTACTGCTTCCATTGCGGCGCGGACTTCTGATTCTTGTTTAGCTGAAGATGTTGCTGCCATTCCTGCCTTGTGTGCTGTTACACTCACGACCGCTGCTTTACGTAATTCTATCAATGCTGCTGCATCATGGGTAAGCCGCAGAGAAACAATGGCTTTCGCTAGTTCTAAATCAATGCCTTCCAGTTGAGTTTTTGGTAAAATGAATCTATCTAAAAGTTGGGTTTGCTGTGTCCACGTAGTTGCATCTTGTACTGGCAAGGTCGCCACGTCTTCTAAGTAATTTGCTAATTCTGCCATTGTTTTGGCTTCATCTGCGCCTATTTTGGCAGCGATTTCTTCACGATTTGGGGTTTCTCCATGCCAGAGGGCGCTACTGGGGTGGGGGTCATCTATAAATAGTTGTAGCTTGCCACTTTCTAGGCGAATGGCGGCGTTTTGGAGAGGAATTCCGGCGAAATAAAGGAAATGGCTATTGGCGCGGTGGGGGAAGGTATTAGCGGGGAAGTTGCGGGAACTGCTACTACCTGACCAGAGAACGGCGGGTAAGTCTATGATTTCTGCGAGTTTTTGGCGACGGTGACGGAGAATTTCTGGGAGGTTTGTGTGCATAGGAGAATTAGATTTGGGTTTCGTGCAAAGACGCAAAGAAGCAAAGGCGCAAAGAGGTAGATTAAATTAGCTTTTGATCTAATACCAATTTTGTTTGAGGCTATATGAAATTCATGAATTTATCCGTCTTTATCTGCGTTTATCTGCGTTCATCTGCGGTTAATTATTCTGGAAATTTAAATTATGTGATTACTTCAAAGGAATGAATTTCTAAAACAGAACCAATCATTGCTGCTGTCATTAAGTCTTCTCGGACTTTTCCGGTGATTTTGGCTTTTTGTCCGGCTTTTAGTAAGGTTTTATCGGCACTTTTGGGGATTTCGTAGGTAACACCATCTTCGGTTACGAAAGCCCAAGCACCAAGTCCAATATTTCGACGTTCGATAGTACCAGTGGTTGTAATAGTCATTTGTTAGTTGTTAGTTGTCAGTTGTCAGTTGGTTAGCAATGGGTAATACAGAACTTGCCGGTGTTATGAGGTACAAGAACCCCACCCCCAACCCCCTC
>NZ_JADEWA010000068.1:0-16591 GCF_015207865.1 Dolichospermum sp. LEGE 00246 | reverse complement strand
TTATAAGAGACAGGCCCCCTGCCCCCTGCCCTCTTTCTCAACGAGTGAATTTAATTTTGTCTGACCACTTAACCTGCTGATAAATTGTGATAATTTGTTCACCATAACGTTGGTGACTAAAATTATTTGTAGCTGTTTTCCTCGCATTTGCTGACAGAAATTGGCGCTTTTCAGGATTTTCAAGTAAATCTATAATTGCTGCTGCTAGGGCTTTTGGTTCTCCTGGTGGTACACCCACCGCATCATAATTATGAGTGAATAACTCAGCCGCACCACCAGCTTGAGATACTATCACTGGTTTACCACAAGCCATTGCTTCTACTATTGCTAAACCAAAGGGTTCTGGTTGGGTACTGGCATGAATAACGATATCCAAATCACGATAGACTTGAGCAATATCTTGCTGAAAACCGAGAAAATCAACTTTGTCTGCAATCTCTAAATGTGCGGCTTTGTCTTTTAATTCCTGTTCAGAAAATTGAGAACCGCGAGTTTTATAAATTGCTCCACCAACTATACAAAAACGCACATTTAAATTAGGGTAGGTTTTGATAATTTCTGCTGCTGCTGCTAAGAAAATATCATGACCTTTCCAACGGGCAAAAGTTGCAACTAATCCTATTTTTAAGAAGGTATGGCGGGGTGAAGGTATGGGAGAGAAATAATTAATATCAACGGCATTGTAAATTAGTTCTATTGGTAATTTAGGTAGGGTAGTTTTCGCATCTTTAGCTACAGCTTCAGAAATAGCAATTCCTAGTTTAGCCCCATAGCTGACCTGTTTTAAAACCCGTGCCATGAATGGACGTGAACTATAAAAATCATGGATATGCCAAATAATTGGTATATCCTTGATTCCAGCCAATGCTATGAGTAAATGAGTTTTAATCCCGTTGGAGTGAATTAAGTCTGGTTGGAGTTGTTGGAGCGATCGCTGAAATTCTCGCAAATATTGGCCAATGTTTGGTAAAATTTTGACTAGTCTGAATAATAATATTAATCCCATTACAGCCCGATTACTACCTTTAAAAGCACTGTCACCCAGTTGGTTCAATTCTTCTGGTAATTTGACTAATTTTACTTGTACACCCAATTTTTCTGCTTCTTCTATCAATGGTCCATCAGTTCCAACAATGAGGAACAGTTGGATATTTGGCTTTGTATTCAAAAGTGCAGCTATGATAGTTAATAAAACTCTCTCTGCACCACCAATTACTCCTACAGGGTTGACAAATACAATTTTCATATATTTTCAATACCCACTAATTTTAAATAAGATTTGCCAATAATTTGAGCATGATTAGACCAAGAATATTTCTGTGCTTGAGTTAGACGCGAATTAATAGTAGGAGTGCAATTTGGATTTGCTAACACTTGTTCTATTGTTTGCACCCAAGCTGATATATCTGTAACTGGACAATACATAACAACTTCTCCACCTACTTCCCGCAATACAGGAATATCACTAGCAATTACTATACCTCCACAAGCTAAAGCTTCAATCACAGGTAATCCAAAACCCTCGGCTTCACTGGTTAATAACACGGCTGATGCTTGTTGGTAAAGAGTAGCAATAGTTGGACGTGGCAAATTTTGAAGATGAATAATTGCATCACCTATATTTAACTGCGTAATTTGCTGTTGTTGGTTTGGTGTCCACTCACCGCTCACTTTAACAAGTTGTAAATCTGGATGAATACTGCGGACTCGTGCAAATACTTCTAATAAAATATCTATCCGTTTGCGAGGAATACAGCTACCAACGTGAAGTAGAAAAGGCTGTTTAGGTATCTGCGGTGATAATATATCCGATTCAGAATTTATACTAAACTCTGAGGCGATACCATAGGGAGCATGGACTAAGCGCGATGGTTCTACCAGTTGGTAATGCTCAATTTGTTTTCTGACTTCTGCGGTAGAATAAAATACCAGGCTGCATGATTGCAAACCGTGTAAAATTCTCCGAGACATGGCTTGATACCAGCCTGGACGAGGCTCTTTTTCTGGTTCTAGAAGAGAGCGAAAGGCATCAAGATCGTGACAATATACTCCCGTCCGTTCTGGTGGTAAAACATGGGCTAAATGGGCGTAGGAGTGGTCAGAAATGTGATAAAAATCAAACTCTTTCACCCTGTTTTTGAGATACTGGGGATAGTCCCAAAAGCGGTTAAGTAAGCGATCTGCATTATAAGCAAGTTGCTTTTTACCGAGTCGAGGAATTTGTTGAAACCGGCTGTTAAATTTTGGCAGCACCTCTATAGATTGAATAGATGTGGTATATTCAGCTTGCAGGTTGTTGATTAGCATCTGAGCGCATAAATCCATACTATGCCAGCTTTCTTCCACGTAATCGCAGATAATGGCAAGACGCATTTGAGACATATTGTTAATTTTAATTTTCTTGAGTGCTTCAGAAGTTAGGGACTTCCAATTAAAAAAATCCCCAAAAGTTTCTTGTGGTGCGGGCATCTTGCCCGCTAATTACCAAGGACAGGCAGGATGCCCATCCCACAAAATTGGGTAATTTATTTTTTGGTGATCCCTTAGTAAACTAAACTAAGTAGGTTAGCGTTGAAAATTGTCGTTATGGCAAGGCAAGAGTGAAGAGGGTTTGGGCGATTTTACGCTTCTTTACACAGTTTGGTTTTATTGTGTTCACCTACTTATCTTAGTTGTTTAATTCGGATATTAATATTTGAAAAGATTTTATTTGGAATGTATTTAATTTTACCTTTACAGGGTGTAAACTACAAAAAATGTTTCGCAAACAAGATTCAAAATAAATGTTGTTAATATCACTAAAAAGTCTTTTATTCTGGTTAAAACAACCTAAATTGATGGTTTATCGCAATTCCTCAAGATTGGTCAATTGTTGATAAATTTACTAATGGGATAAAAACAGCGATAATTTGCCAAAAACCGGTACCCAAATTCAATTCTTCAAAAGTTCTGTGAAAAATTCTAAATGTTGTTTAGCAACGGAAGGCCAAGTGTACAATTTATGCGCTCTTTCTAAACCCTTCTGTCCTAGTTCTTGACGTTGAGATGGACTATTAAGCAAATCAGAAACAGCTTTAACCCAACCAAGTTGATCTTTTTCACCAACTACCAAACCTGCATCATCAATGACATAAGGAATTTCACCGCTGTCACTACCAATAACAGGAATACCACAAGCAAAAGCCTCAATTAGCATCCTTCCAAATTGTTCTTCCCAGTTAGACACAGTTTGACTGGGAGCGACAAGCATATCCATGGCATTGATGTATTGGGAAACTTTATTATGTTTAATGTCTGTACAAATTCTTACTTTGTTAGGATAACGCTCCGACCAAGTTCTTAATGATGATTCCATAACTCCACCACCCACAAATAAAGCTCGCCAAGGAGTTTCCAAGCTATCTAAAACCTTCATGAGTAAGTCTAATCCTTTTTCGGGAACAAAGCGACCTAAATAGCCAATAATAGGTGTTCCTTCTTCTTCCCACTCAAGAAGACGAAGAATTTGATGTTTTGCATCAACAGATGGGTAGAAATGATTGATATCCACACCAGGGGTAATAACTCGCATAGGACGTGAATAGCCTTGACGAGATATTAAAGTTTCGGCAACCCTTTCTCCAAAGGCAATCCATCCTGTAGAATGACTCATGGCATATTGCTCAATCCAGTTAAATGGAGGTGGGTATTGCTTAGACTTATTTTGAAATGTTGAGTAAACTAATGGAGTTTTTTCTGTCTTCCACCAAGCAACCTGTCCACCGGCAAATATGTAAGGCTCTTCCCAACAATGCACTAAATCCCAGTTTTGCTGCATAATTTCCCGCAGTCGCCAACCATAGGTCATGATGTGAATTTTGCTATTATATACAGGTACTGCTTCAAGCCGACAGATTTCATTAAGATCAGTTTCTAGGGATATAGGTCGTAGATCTCCGTACATAAAGGCAGGAGCAACGGCTGTTACTTCCCATTCGCCTTGTCCTAGACGGGCTATTTCATTGACTAATCGCCGATTCAGACTGACTACATAGGAGTGACCAATAGAGAGAAGTTTTCGAGTTTTAGGCATATATATTAACTTTTACACTTAGGTGAAGAAATTGACGGTATTTTTTATTTGAATATCATTATCAGTATCGAAACACTAGGATAATTGATTTTCATAATTTTATCCTGGTAAATAGTATAAATTTGATGTAAAAATTAACATTACCAAACTTATGGAAATTACGGCTATTGTTCCTCGTTTACCCCCTGCCGTTGATGGAGTAGGAGATTATGGGTTAAAGTTAGCTCAACAAATGTGTCAGGATTTTGGCGTAATTACAAATTTTGTGATTGGTGATCCTAATTGGTCTGGAGAAACTATTTTAGATGGGTTTACAGTTGGGCAAATTCAGCAACAATCTAGCCAGAATTTGTTAAATTTACTCAGTGCAGAAAAATCAAGGACAACAGTGTTACTGCATTATGTGGGCTATGGTTATGCCAGGAGAGGCTGTCCGATTTGGTTAGTAGAAGCTTTAGAAAGGTGGCGAAAAGAGGGAAATAAACGCCGTTTGGTGACAATGTTTCATGAAATCTATGCTTTTGGTCCAATTTGGAATAGCCAGTTTTGGACATCGCCACTCCAAAGAAACTTAGCGACTCGGTTGATTAAATTGAGCGATCGCTGTATCACCAGCAAAGAAGGATATGCTGATATTATCCGAAAATTTAGTCAAGGAAAACATTCGGATATTCCCACTTTACCAGTGTTTTCTAATGTCGGTGAACCAAAAAATCTCACCCCTTTGTCAGAACGACAGCGGCGTTTGGTAATATTTGGTGGTACTCTCCCACGTTCTCGTGTTTATCAGCAATCTCTATTAGCGTTACAGAGGACCTGTCAAGAATTGGAAATTGAGGAAATTTTGGACATTGGTTCTCCTCTCAAGTTTGAAATTCAGCCTATTAATGGAATTCCTGTTACCTGTTTGGGAATTAAATCTAGTCAAGAAATTAGTAATATATTATCTAGTTCCTTAGTTGGTTTTTTCAATTATCCTACTGAATACTTGAGCAAATCAACAATTTTTGCTGCCTATTGTTCTCACCGATTATTACCTATCGGTGTATGGTATAAAGGTAAAGATGGAGATGGTTTACAGGCTGGGAAACATTACTGGTTAGCAGACAGAAATGATCACACGCTGAATTTATTAGAAGGACAGGTAGTTGCAGATAATGCTCTCACCTGGTATCAACAACATCAATTATCTGTCCAAGCCAGTATTTTTGCAAGTTATTTATCCATCAACCGTTTATGCAGTGAGTGACTCTGTAAGCATTCAGCTATCCCTCTTCTGCCATTCTCGCCAAATAAAAACCTGAAACCCTTATTTATCAATGCTTTTGGTGATTTATTAATCTTTCAAAATATTCGCCATATTTTGTTAGTAATAAACGGTTCAAACCTTTAAGGTATATGCATTTGAAAATTAGGAAATTATTTTTTTGATTCCCAGTTTAACAGAAGAGAGAATAAGTAGTGAGACAGAATTAATTACACAATGTCATTGCATAAGCTTTACGTAGCGTTAGCCATATGGAACGAAGTGAAATGAAGCAATTCCAAGGGTTGTGATTGCTTCCCTTCCCTCGCAATGACTGTAAATATTTTTGTCCAATTACTTAAAAGGTTAATTAATGCGTTTGTACTGGGATTGATTTTCGAGAAAATTAACGGTTATAAAGATGGTTCTTCCTTCACTCCCGGTTTTATTACGTATCTCATTAAAATGGTTAGTTCACTTACGCCGTGATGTACTAGTAATCATCAGATGATCAATAAACCCCGCAAACGCATACCAAAAGCTGCTGGACTGAATCAGCCTCCTCAAAGTGTAACAAAGAAGAATGTTAAAAAACTACCCAAACGTTATCAACGGCGTAGTTGGTTATCGTCTACGTTGGCGCTGAGTCTGTTGTTAAGCAGTGCTGGTATAATTATTGGTGTTGGTTGGATGAGTGTGCTATTTATTTTAAATCCTGCCCAGGTTAGCTGGGTGAATGATTTTTTACCAAAATTGGCAAAAATATCTACAGGTAAAGGAGAATTACCGGAAACAGTTACAGCTATTGAACTCGGTTTAAGTCAAAAACAACGTCTATCTGGCGAAATCATGCCTTTAGATGGCAAGTCAGAGGAATCTTTTTTATTACCAATTTTCCAAAAACGCCAGCATTGTCAGTCTAATTGTCAAGAATTGGTAGAACTGAGGATCTATAAACTTTCCCAGGATTTGGAATATAAATTTCAGTCAAAAAAATACTACTATTTAATTACTAAATTACCTGTTATTGGTCTATCGAAAGGTTTTATAGAATCCTCTTCAGGTGTGGTTATTTCTGAATCAGACAATCAAGAAACAAAAATATATTTACCTCTAACTAAGGTGAAAGCTTTTACAGATCCTCACCTGTTTCCAGGATCTTGGTTTTATTTGCGGGGTGAATACAAAAATAACGATAATAATATTACCTATGGTCAAGTTGTCTATTACAATCCTACTCTCAAAAGCTTACAAAAAATGTTATCTTGGAAAACCCGCAATGGGCAGTTACCTAAATGGCAACAGATAACGGGTAATGATTCAAAAGATTTAATTATTGATCAAACGGTAAATATAGAACCAAATTTGCAAGTTTATCAAGTTAAACCGAGTCAGTTAGTGGCTAATTCTATTTATCTGGAAGCAATTAATTTCCAAAAACCTGCCGTTAATGAATTTGCTTTTCAACAGTCTCTGTTATTAGCCAGAAATGGACTTTGGACTCCTGCTTTTACATGGTTGAAATCTTTAGAAAAACAGCGTAAACAGCCTTTTTCAGCGGCAGCACGGGCGCAAATAGATGTCATCCGCTTACATTCGGAATTTACAAGAATGCAGGCTGAGAAAAATTGGGCAAGTCCTCACCAACAAGTTACAGCAGATATTATTGATGGTCGTTGGGAAAAGGCTTTGCAGGTATTGGAAAATTCACCTGATAATGGTCAAGAAATTACTAATTTATTACAAACTGATAAGGGGAGAATTTGGAATCGGGCTGCGGTAGCGTTGCGACTTAATCCTAATCGTCGCGCGGTTTTAGCTTGGGTAGCGTTAATTTTTAAGGTGCAACGGGGGGAAGAAAGAGCTAATGCTTGGTTGCAAGCACAACCGAATATTAATGCGGAAACACTTAACTATATTCAAGGTATTTTAACTCAAGTTGATGATGATAAAATTAATGCCTATAAAAGTCGAATTATTGGCACTGTAAAACAAGTTAGTCGCATTAATGAGGGGGATTGGTTGCCAATATCTCTGCAAACTGATTTGAAAATTACTAATAATCAAGTTTGGTATCAGGTGGAAGTTAGTGCCTTTCATGATGGTATGAGTTGGTTAAGTTATCCGTTTGCTAATTTTGACCAACTGCAAAATCAACCTCGAAAATTTTGGCGCAAACTTCTGGGGATTAGTTCTGACCCCAGTATGCAGGTTATTGTCTGGAAACCTAATGGAGAACAGGAGGTCACTAAAACTACTATTCAGGCTGTACAAGTGAGGGGACAGAGTTTACGGTTGTTAATGTTGGGTTCTGCCTTGCCTGAACGCAAGGTTAATTCTTTCCAGCCTCGACCTTTAGCTCTGACTGTGGATGCGCTAACATGGGTAGAACCGTCTCCGGTAACTGTGAAGGACTTATATCAACAACAACCTAAGTTAGTGGAGTCCATGCTGCCAGTTCTATGGCAAAAATTACAACAGTCGGGTGATTTAACTGCTGGTGTGATTCCTGATTTTCAGGAAATGCGCGAGAAAATGGCTGATTGGCCAGTTCAATTAGCTGATTTGACGAATGATCAACATCAGGAGATTGTGCTAACTATTTCTGATCCTGCTATAGCCTCTTTAAATCACTTCGATGGTAATACTTCAAAACCGACAGATAATCAAAAACGTCCCCGCACTCTCATCTTTTCGGCAGATAGTAATGTCATTTATAGCGATTTTGCCCGTACAAACCAGCAAACGCTAATAGCGATCGCTCAACTTACCGATGATCAATCTCTAGCGTTACTGGTAGAAAATAGGCAGGGATATAGTTTGGAACGTTGGTCACAAACTAATCAGCGATTTGAGTAGTTACCACAGGTGGTAACTTATGCTTCGTCGCTAGGAGCTTCGATTTGTTCGCTTTTGAGATTTTGCAATTGCTCTAAAAGGGAATCTACCTCTGCTTGTAAGTTAATAAACTTAACTTGCTGATCGCCTTGATAGTAGGCCTTCGTTAACTTCTCGACTAAGTTAGCGTGGGATTCACATTCGGAAACACTGGATGACATAGTAGACATAGTTGTTGGCATTAGAAATTTAACTCACACCATTTAGGAATAGTATAATATACTTATCTTAATCCTTGTTAAGATATTATATAGTTTTTATCATACCCTCTAAGTAGGTCACAAATGTAGTGACAGAAGACTCGGATAATTATAACAGTGTTCCCCAAATACAGCACTTCTGGGTATTATGAGGTACAAGAACCCCATACCCTCATAGCTGGCGATGAGGGGGCTAAGATGTAAATCATATAATTGGAAATCGCTGTAAAATATAGACTTGAAAAGTGGGATACTTATCCAAAAGCATTCCCAATCGTAAATCCTTAATTAAGAAATTTTTAATCCTGTGACTTTGAGCCTGTCTGCTGCTAAATCTCATTGCCAACCGTGGCCAGGGCTGATAGAAGCCTATCGTCAATACTTGCCTGTCAGTGAAAAAACCCCTGTGGTGACTTTGCTGGAAGGTAACACACCTTTGATTCCCGCGCCAGCGATCGCCGAACGTATTGGCAGACAGGTGAAGGTGTATGTTAAATATGATGGACTTAATCCCACAGGTAGCTTCAAAGACCGGGGGATGACAATGGCAATTTCTAAAGCAGCAGAAGCAGGTGCTAAGGCTGTGATTTGTGCCAGCACTGGTAATACTTCCGCCGCTGCCGCTGCCTATGCTAGACGGGGAGGAATGAAACCTTTTGTGCTGATTCCCGATGGCTATGTGGCTTTAGGTAAGTTGGCACAGGCGCTACTTTATGGCGCAGAGGTGTTAGCTATTAAAGGCAATTTTGACCGCGCTCTGGAAATTGTCCGGGAAGTGGCAGATAGTTATCCCATTACTTTGGTAAATTCTGTCAACCCCTACCGCTTAGAAGGACAAAAAACCGGAGCTTTTGAGGTTGTTGATGCTTTGGGTGATGCTCCCGATTGGTTATGTATTCCGGTGGGCAATGCGGGAAATATCACAGCATATTGGATGGGTTTTTGTCAATATCATCAAGATGGTAAATGCGATCGCCTACCGAAAATGATGGGTTTTCAAGCCGCTGGGGCTGCACCTTTGGTGAATGGTCAACGGGTGGAACATCCTGAAACCATAGCCACGGCCATTAGAATTGGGAATCCCGCCAGTTGGGATAAAGCCATTGCAGCGCAAACGGCCAGTCAAGGAAGATTCCGGTCTGTGACTGATGAGGAAATTCTCGACGCTTACCGACTTTTAGCATCATCGGAAGGGATTTTCTGTGAACCGGCTAGTGCGGCTTCTGTGGCTGGTTTGTTACAAGTAAAAGACGAAGTTCCTAGTGGTGCAACGGTTGTTTGTGTCTTAACTGGTAATGGGTTAAAAGATCCAGATACGGCTATTAAACACAGTCATGCTCAATTCAAACAGGGCATTGATGCTGATATTAAGGCTGTGGCGGCGGCGATGGGATTTGAATAGGTAGCCAGTCCTATATAAAGGGTGATTGTAGGCGATCGCCCTTTCCTCTATTTTAACCCCTTTATACTCAAAACGGCTTGATTGTTTGATTCTAAACGTAGGGGTAAAGTAAGAGCTTCATCGGTGTCAACTTAAGCTCAAATCCCTACCACATCTCGTTCCTAGTCTCTGACTAGGAATGCAGTTGATGAGGCTCTGCCTCTAATATTATTGAAGGCAGAGCCTTCTAGAATTCATTCCCTGGCTGGCTGGCTTAACTAAGATTGAGAAAGTCCGAAGACACGCCATTTTTCCCGACTGAGAAAAAAGCCAATGCCATTTTGATTAGTACAAGTTAAACCAGTTTTTTGGGAAACACACTTAAAACCGCCATTGTTCCAAGTCTGTCCATAAGCTAAAACAGTTTTATTCTTATCAGCGACAGTATCACTAATACACAAAATTTCTGGTCTAGCATCAGCAGGTAACAAAAAACCCCTTCCCCAATCAAACCCGCAATATCCAGGATAAGGTTGAGGCGGTTTGGGTTTCAGTGAAGAATTGATTTCACATCTTAAACTGTTGATTTCTCCTGGCATTAGCTCACAAAACATATTACCACTAGGGGATTGAAAACCCTTTGGTGCAGCAATACTGACCTGTGGCAATATTGTCACCATGCTGGTAATAACAAAGATGATTGGTTTGAGCAATTGTTTGTACATAATGTGATATTACCTGCAACGATCATTAAAAGCATATTTGTGGGATAATTGATTTACGCCTTTAGATACCTGTGCTTTAACCTTGCTTTTTCAATATGCAAAGTAGTACACAACAGCGTAAATCAACTACTCCACTCTCAATCAGTAATCTATAAAATAGCAAAAAAGCTAGATTAATCAGCTTCTTGACTCAGAGATACTTTCATCATTCCGGAGAGAAAGAGGACAGCAATTAACATCATTCAAACAAACTTTACCCCATTGTAAAGCCCAACGTACCAAAGCCACACGGTTATCAGTTTTCGTCTTGGTGAGAATGTTGCTAATGTGGTTATCGACTGTGCGTTTACTAATTTCCAGTTTGACTGCAATTTCTTGGTTAGTTAAGCCGGTAGCCACTAAGTCTATAATTTGCAGTTCTCTGTCTGACAGACTAACACGGGTCCCAGACTCACTAGTAGCCATGACTTATTATTCCTCCCTTGGTATATGTACTCAAATCTTACTCCTCATTCTAGAAGATTCTTTCCGAGGTAGATAGTTTTAAATGTTGCTAATAATACTAATGTCAAGATTTTCTTTTAATTTTAGGTTTGTAGTCCTACTTGTTACAAATAATAGGTATTAATTTTAACTAGGATCAATAAAAAAGCTTTATTCAAGTGCATACTGCGATAGTGTCAAACTAGATTTAGATTATGCCCCATCGAAAATCAAAAATGAAATGAGTAATCCCTCTATTTTATGTCTTGGTGAAGTCTTACTTGACTGTTTAGCTGATCAATTGGGACTTAAGCTAGAAGAAGTGAAATCATGGACTCCCTATCCTGGAGGTGCGCCGGCGAATGTAGCTTGTGCTTTGGTAAAGTTGGGAACTTCAGCCGGTTTTATCGGTGCTGTGGGTGAGGACGAAGCCGGGAGTACACTGATAAAATTATTAGAAGATGTTGGTGTAGATACAACTGGTGTGCAACGTCATTCTACAGCACCAACGAGACAAGTATATGTGGTTAGGGATTTGGCAGGCGATCGCACTTTTGCTGGTTTTGGTAAATATGATACCTCAGAATTTGCTGATACCCGCCTAGAAGCAGCAAAGTTACCAACTGCGCTCTTTAATGAAGCTGACTTTTTGGTGGTGGGAACTTTAGAACTAGCCTATCCTGAAAGTGAAAAAGCGGTTTTGCGAGCTTTGGAGTTAGCAGAACAATATGACCTCAAAATCATTCTCGATGTCAATTGGCGACCAGTATTTTGGCAAGATGAAAATACAGCTAAAACCAAAATCCTGTCATTGCTAAAGCGATTTGATTTTCTCAAATTAACCAAAGAAGAAGCACAATGGTTATTTAACACTACAGACCCAGGGGCAATTACTTATAGGCTCAATTCTTTGGAAGGGGTTTTGGTGACAGACGGTGAACATGGTTGTGCCTATTGTTTAGGGGAAAATGAAGGTAAAATGCCGGCGTTTTCCATGTCTGTCGTAGATACAACTGGTGCTGGAGATAGTTTCTTGGCTGGGTTTATCCATCAATTGCAACAAGTGGGGATTCACAGCCTCAAAGATGCAGATACAGCCAAAAGGATTGTCACCTATGCCAGTGCTGTGGGAGCATTAACCACTATTAAACCAGGTGCGATCGCTTCCCAACCAACTGCGGCAGAAGTTGATGCTTTTCTCGCTTCCCATCAACTTTAACCAATAGCATATTTTACGGGAATATCAGTGACTATACTAAACACGGTTGGGACATGGACTTTTACGAAATTACGAAAAACCTCGATTTGTAGGGGTTTAGCACTGCTAAACCCTTACCCACAGATCAAATGTATAAGCCTGTGTTGAGTATATTAGCTGATATTCCTGATACCATTTGGCATTTTTCAAGCATTTTCCAGCGATTCCCCCTTCAGATAACGTTCCAGTGCATCCGTTACCAGCTTATTGAGATTCACCCCCCGCTGTTGAGCAAATAACACCGCTTGGCGATGAAGTTGGCTACCTACACGCACATTAAAACTCCCCTTAAACGGCTTCTCTGGTTCAATCCCTCTTTCTTCACATAGAGCCAAATAATCATCAATTGCTTCCTCAAAACTAGCCCTCAGACTAGTTACATCTTCCCCCTCAAAACTAATTAAACTGCGAAGATATTCCACCTGTCCATAGAGGATTTTATCTGCATCGCTATAGTGAATAGAGCCAAAATAATCCTTATATTGCATCATGTCATTCATAGCAATTCTTCCCTTTGGAGAATCTCGATAATCTGTTCAATTTGATAAGTAGGTGGGCGGAGGAAAATCAAAATATATTTCGTTTTTTGAAATGGCTAAAAATCAACGACAATAACCCATCGAGGTGAATTTACATATCGTTACACATTTTGGTTATTTCACGTCCACCTACTTATCCTTTGAGAATATTTTAGTGACATTAATATTATCTCATCAACGTTTCTGTTAAATTTTCAGTTTTGCTAAACCTAAATAACGAATACCTTCAGGAGATATATCAAAGCGACATGGTAAAACTTCTAAACCCAGTTTAATCGCTTCTCGCAACAACTGACCATATACGGGATCTGTTGTATCTCCAGGTGCAAACTCTACACAATCACCTCGATTAATAAAATACAGCATTACCGACCGACTGGCGGGTAAAACTTCCATTAATTCCCGTAAATGCTTTTGTCCTCTGGTGGTTTCTGTATCGGGAAATAAGGCTAAAGTTCCCTGACACCAAGTTGTATTTTTTACTTCTAAATAAATTGGGCGTTCTTCAGCGCTACCCGTCAAATAAAAATCTATCCGACTTTTGCGATCTTTTCCATAAACAACTTCACCTTTCACCTGTTCATATTCACCCAACTCTGGAAATAAACGTTTTTCTAAAGCTAATTTAATTACCCGATTCGGTAAAGCCGTATTTATACCCACCCAAGCTGTTTGATTATCATTAACTTGAATTAACTCTAATGTATAAGCTAACTTGCGGTTAGGATTATCGCTTTTAGAAATTTGCACAGCACTACCAATGGTAGAAACTCCCGTCATTGGCCCCGTATTTGGACAATGTGCTGTTACTACCTCTCCAGAATCTAGTTGAACGTCAGCAAAAAACCGCTTGTAGCGTTTGAGTAAAATACCAGGATAGAGTGTGGGGTAGTTATAGAGCCAATCAATCATTAGTCATAAATAGGTAGAGCATTGATTTATAGTAACTCAATGAAAATACCATGAACAGATCCCCGACTTCTTTTGTTTATTGTGTCCGCAAACCATAAATTGATGTCAGAAGTCGGGGATATTATCACTTTACCTAAATTCTTATCGAAAAAGTCTAATTTGCATCATAAATGAGTAACTTTTGTAGTCAAATTTACAATATTTTTAGAGAAATTAAATATAATGTAGTAATCCTATTTGAGTTATGAACTAGTTTTTTTAACGAACCACAGAGGACACAGAGGACACAGAGGACACAGAGGTGGGGAAATAAGAGATGTTCACATTTCATTTAGGATTGCTATAGATATTACAGCTTACCATTTAGATAAATATGGTAGCATTTACCAATGCAAGGAAAAATATCCTATGCAAAAAGTCTCACTCTATACAGAATTAGAATATGCTTTTCTGTTCACTCTGAGAAAAGTAAACTCGATTAATACATCAGGTTTTCGACCATTTTTTGAGAATTTACCAATTGACCCCTATGTTAAGGGTGAATACCGTTCCCGCAGGTTATCCAGATTTAAAGTTTCTGGAGATAAATTGGTTAAATTGCCTCATGGATATCTATTACAAAGTAGAGAATATAATCCTTTATTGGGAGGAGTAAAAAGGGAGTTTGCAGAATTAGATGATGCACTAATAGAATTAGATATTTTCAAGAAACTGGTTTTGGCATTTTGTGATTCTTGTAAACTGTATTCGCCGGCAGAAGTTGATGTTCATCAAATTAGAACTACCTGTTCACCAACTAATTTAGGAAATCCTGCACCTGAAGGCATTCACAAAGATGGTGGTGATTTTATTGGCATTTTTTCCGCAGGAAGAGATAATATTCAAGGTGGAGAAACCCATTTATATGCTGCTAAAAAAGAAAAGCCAGTTTTTAACAAAGTTTTGCAACCTGGAGAAATAATTTTGGTGAATGAAGATCAATTTTTTCATTTTACTACGCCGATAAAACCCCAAGTTCTCGGATTGGGAAGTAGGGATGTATTTGTGATTAATTATCCTAGTATCATGTCTGACTTTTAATCACAAAACCTGTAGGGGCGCAGGGTCTGCGCCCTAAATTGTATTGCATCCAACTAATAACCCTCAAATGAGGTATAATAAGACCCATATTCCGCACTTCACAATGTAGTATCCATCTTTTCAAGAATTATTCCTAACAAGGGTTAAATTGTTCAATATTAATATTTAAAATGATGGATAAAATATGTGTTTTATTAAACGATAAAAAATAAAATTATGGAAATATTCGCGTATTATAAAATGAAGTGCGGAAAGCGGGATAAGAAATAATTAAACGCAGATGGACGCAGATAAACGCAGATAATTTTGTACTTCATCAGACTAAGAAAGATGAAATGACATTTTGTTACCAATCAATAATATAGCGTTTTTTAATTCAGTGAGGTACAAGAACCCCACCCCCAACCCCCTCCTCGCAAGCGAGGAGGGGGCTATGATATACTTGATATAATTAGGAATTGCTATAAATAATATGAATGAAAAATTTTATAACCGGGGATTAGAAAAGGCTAAACATCAAGATTATGCTGGTGCGATAGGAGAATTTACCGCTGCTATCCAACAAGATCCTGGGTTTAGTCAAGCATATATTCAACGGGGTTTAGCATATTATGATTCAGGGGCAATTCTGCAAGCTGTTTATGATTATACTGAAGCTATAAAGCTGGATGAATATAGTCGAGAAGCTTTCTATTTTCGAGCTTTAGCTAGATTGGCATTAAAAAATCTTCCTGGTGCTTTGGAGGATGTAGAAAGGGCAATTAAGGTGGATGCTGATGATGCTGCTGCTTATGATTTACGGGGGATTGTCCGACGTAAACAGGGACATATTCAAGATGCTATTTTTAATTTCAAGAAAGCAGCCGAATTATATCTAGAACAAAAAGATAAGGAAAAATGTCAAAGTTGTTTGCAAAAAATTAAACAATTACAACCACCTCAAAAACCAGAACAACAAATAAATAAGTCTGTAACTGTATCTATTACCTCTACCAATCAATATTTTCAGCAATTATTAACAAAGGCAGAACAGGGAGAAACTAGAGAAGCTATTGCTGATTTAAACTGGGTATTAAAAGTTGATCCTAAAGATGCTCAAGCCTATTGCTGTCGCGGCGTAGTTCAGTGTAAACTTGGTAATTATCGAGAAGCAATTACTGACTTTAATCAAGCACTAAAACTGGATTTTCAAGATGCCATTGTTTATCGTAACCGAGGAAAAGCCCGTTGCCAAATTGGTGATTATCAGGGTGCATTATCGGATTTAAACCAAGCTTTAAAAATGCAGCCTGAAGATCCTTTAGTTTATGTTGCTAGAGGTAATATTTATCGAGAAATGGGTAATTGTTTGAATGCAATTCAAGATTATAGTCAAGCACTGCACATAAATCATGATTACGCTCCAGCTTACTATAATCGTGGTCTTGCCTATACATTGTTGGAAGAAATACAAAATGCTGTAGCCGATTATCAAAAAGCAGCGAGTATTTATTGTGAACAAGAAGACTGGGAAAATTATCAACAGGTATTAAATAGGTTACAAAAAATTCAAACATCCCAGCCCGTAATTAATAATCAAAAATATGAAGTTTTACGTCAGCGACTGTTGCGGTTAGTGGGGGGACAATGGGAAATCGCCAAAGGCTTGATTCAACAACAAGAATATCATTATCCGGGAATGTCAGATGATTGGTATTTACAAAGAGTCATTGATCAATTAGAGCGCGATCGCAATTAGAAAATATACTACCCAAATACCCAATTTATCTAATAATTTGGGTATGTACAGTTTATGAT
>NZ_JADEWA010000563.1:0-3040 GCF_015207865.1 Dolichospermum sp. LEGE 00246 | reverse complement strand
TATAAAAGACAGGGGGCAGGGGGCGGGGGAGAAAAATATTCTTTTGCAACTGACAACTGACCAATAACCAATAACCAATGACCAATGACAACTAACAACTAACCAATTAGTCATTCCCAGCCTAAACTAGATCATTAGCAACTTGGATAATTACCAATTTATTTACTGAGCAGGTCTGAAAGCATGGAACTAACGCTAGAAAATGTAGAAACCGTATTAGACGAGATGCGCCCTTATCTGATCTCTGATGGTGGTAACGTGGAAGTTGTAGAATTGGATGGACCAATTGTTAAACTCCGGTTACAAGGTGCTTGTGGTTCTTGTCCTAGTTCTACTATGACTCTGAGAATGGGTATTGAACGCCGTCTCAAGGAAATGATTCCCGAAATCTCCGAGATAGAACAAATCATGTAAATCACTCGTAATGGGGAATGGGGGAAGAGGTAATTGGTAAGATATACTTGTCACCTGTTCCCCGTTCCCTATTTTCCATCACCTACTCTCTTATATATTATATGTCTCATCCTTTGCACGTTGCGTTTATCTGGCATCAACATCAACCGTTGTACAAGTCTCCTGAAAATGGTAGTTCTCTAGTGACTAGCCAGCAGTACCGCTTGCCTTGGGTACGTTTACATGGGACTAAGGATTATTTGGATTTAGTATTATTGTTAGAGAAGTATCCTAAACTGCACCAAACGGTGAATTTAGTTCCCTCGTTAATATTGCAAATAGAAGATTATGTTGCAGGTACGGCTTTTGACCCTTATTTAACTGCTAGTTTGACTCCTGTAGAAAAGTTGACTCGTGAACAAAAAGAGTTTATTGTTCAACATTTCTTTGATGCTAACCATCATACTTTGATTGATCCTCATCCTCGTTATGCCCAGTTGTATTATCAAAGACAGGAACAGGGACAAAGTTGGTGTTTAGCAAATTGGCAGTTGTCAGATTATGGGGATTTACTAGCTTGGCATAATTTAGCTTGGATTGATCCTTTGTTTTGGCACGACCCGGAAATTGCAGCTTGGTTAGAACAAGGACGTAATTTTAGTTTAGGCGATCGCCAACGCATTTATTCCAAACAGCGGCAAATTCTCAGTCAGATTATTCCCCAACATCGGAAAATGCAGTCAAGTGGACAACTGGAAGTTACCACTACTCCCTATACTCACCCGATTTTACCCTTATTAGCTGATACTAATTCAGGACGGGTGGCTGTGCCGCAGATGACATTACCCAAACAGCAGTTTCAGTGGGTGGAAGATATCCCCCGGCATTTACAAAAATCCTGGGATTTGTATATAGATAGGTTTGGGCAAGATCCTAGAGGTTTATGGCCTTCTGAACAGTCCGTTAGTCCAGAAATTTTACCGTATATTATTAAACAAGGGTTTAAATGGATTTGCTCAGATGAAGCGGTTTTAGGCTGGTCATTAAAACACTTCTTTCATCGTGACGCTGCGGGAAATGTCCAAGAACCAGAATTGCTCTATCGTCCCTATCGTCTGCAAACTGCCGCTGGTGATGTATCTATAGTTTTTCGGGATCATAGATTATCGGATTTAATTGGTTTTACCTATGGATCTATGCCGGCAAAGAAAGCAGCAGCGGATTTAGTTGGACATTTGCAAGCGATCGCTAAACAACAAAAAGAAAGTAACGATGATCAACCTTGGTTAGTGACAATTGCCCTAGACGGGGAAAATTGTTGGGAATTTTATCCCCACGACGGGAAAGACTTCTTAGAAACATTGTATGAAAGTTTGAGCAATGAACCCCATATCAAACTTGTCACCGTTTCCGAATTCATTGAAAAACACCCACCTACCGCCACTATTCCCGCTGCACAACTCCATAGCGGTTCTTGGGTAGACGGCAATTTTACCACATGGATAGGAGATCCCGTCAAAAACCGCGCCTGGGACTATCTCACCGCAGCTAGACAAGTCTTAGCAAATCATCCCGAAGCCACAGAACAAAGCAACCCAGCAGCCTGGGAAGCCCTATATGCGGCTGAAGGTTCAGACTGGTTTTGGTGGTTTGGAGAGGGACATTCTTCTAATCAAGATGCCATTTTTGACCAATTATTTCGGGAACATCTCTATGGCATTTACAAAGCCTTAAATGAACCCATACCTCCATATCTGCACACCCCCCTAGAAATCCATCAAGCCCGTTCTGACCATAAACCACAAGGCTTTATTCATCCCGTCATAGATGGTAAAGGTGATGAACAAGATTGGGACAAATCTGGGCGCATCGAAGTTGGTGGTGCCAGAGGAACAATGCACAACAGCAGCACTATCCAACGTTTATGGTATGGGGTAGACCATTTGAATTTTTATGTGCGAGTAGATTTTAAAACAGGTGCTGTTCCTGGCAAAGATATACCTCCAGATTTGCACCTATTCTGGTATTATCCAGATAGAACAATGGTGAATAGTTCCATACCTCTAGCCGAAGTACCAGACAGCGCACCTTTGAATTATCTATTTCACCATCATTTGGAAGTTAATTTACTCAGTCAATCGGTGCAGTTTCGAGCCGCAGGAGATAATTATCTATGGTATCCCCGTGCCTCTCGCGCCCAAGTTGCCTTAGATTCTTGTTTAGAAATAGCAGTACCTTGGGCTGATTTGCGAGTCCCTCCAGATTATCCTCTGCGGTTGATTTTGGTGTCTTCTGATGATGGTTGTTTTTCTGGTTATGTTCCAGAAAATGGTCTGATTCCGATTGATGTTCCTTAGAGAACTCCACAAAAAAAATGATCCAATTTTGTGGGATGGGCATCCTTGCCCGTCCTTGATGATTAGCGGGCAATTCGTCCCGTACCACAAGAAATTTTGGGATATTTTTTTGATTGGAAGTCTCTAATAAACCTGTGCTGCATGAGTTGTCATTGCGAGTGAAAGGAAGCAATCTCTTGACAACCGATAAACCACCTAACGCAAAAATCTCTCAAACCCTTATTCCTCTGTGTCCTCTGCGCCTCCGTGGTTCGTTAATCAGGATAATTTATTTCTTGGAAGTCCCTTAA
>NZ_JADEWA010000562.1:0-3054 GCF_015207865.1 Dolichospermum sp. LEGE 00246 | reverse complement strand
GAATAGGAAAACCAAGAAGAAATTAATACCAATTTCTTTGAAAACAGATAAAAGTTATTTCGATAGAAGGATGATATCAATTATGGATTCTGTAAGTCTCACCCACGAACAATTATCTCAAGCTATTAATGAACTTCCACTGGCAGCACTTCCTGAATTAGCTGATTTTATTGAATCTTTACTTTTTAAGCTTAATTTAACTCCTGCGGCTATTAATAATGAACCAGGGGAGAGTAATTTTTTATTAAGTATTGCTGGTATAGGAGAGTCTAGTGAATCCAATTTATCAGACAGAGATACAGAAAACGGAGAACTGGAAATTGTTCCAACTAGAGGTATCAAGGAATTTAATCATGAGGTAAATAAATAATCATGACGGCTATTTTAGATATAAGTTTCTTAGTGGCAATTGTTGATATTAAGGACGAAAATTATGGGCGTATCCTTGATGTTATAGTTGATTCAAAGGAAGTATTGGTTTTACCAACAACAGTTTTACCTGAAGTTTGTCATTTGCTTGCTTCTCGGTTAGGATATCCTACAACAAGACAGGTTTTAACTGAATTAGCTAATAGTAATGTCATTATTGAAGGGATTGATAAAACTGATTTAAAAAGGGTGATGGAGATTCTAGACCAATATACTGATAGTAAGTTAAACTTTGTGGATGCAACGATTGTTGCTATTGCGGAAAGGATGAATATTACTAAGATTTTTACTTTAAATAAACCTATTTTTAGTATTATTAGTCCACTACATTGTGCTGGTTTTGAGATATTTCCTTAATAGGCTATCAATCAGATCCCTGACTTCTTAAAGAAGTCGGGGATCTTGTATTTACGTTAAAGGAACAATTGCACTCATTTGGTCTAAATCTAACACAGTTGCTAATTCTGATTCTGTCATTAAACCTTTTTCGAGAACTATTTGCCGTAAAGATTTACCTGTTTCTAGGGATTCCTTAGCTACAGCAGCAGCATTCAAATAACCAATGTGGGTATTCAATGCGGTGACTAATGCTAAACTGCCTTCAGCGTAGGCTAAACAACGTTCTTTGTTAGCAGTAATTCCTTGAATACAGCTTGTGGTTAAAGCCGAAATTGTGTTACCTAAAATCTCAATGCTGTGAATTAAATTATAGGCAATGAGGGGCATCATTACGTTTAATTCTAATTGTCCAGCTTGGGCGGCAAAAGCGATCGCATTATCATATCCCATTACCTGAAAACATACCATTGATGTCATCTCTGCCATCACAGGATTATATTTTCCGGGCATAATTGAAGAACCGGGTTGCACAGGTGGAAGTTGAATTTCCTTAAATCCGGTTTTGGGACCAGAATCCATTAACCGCAAATCGTGGGATATTTTCACCAAATCCTGGGCTAAATTCCGCAACGCCCCAGAAACATTCACAAAAGCCCCCATACTTTGCATAGCAGCCATTAAATGGGGTGCTGGTTCTAGGGGAAATTCCAATAATTGCGACAGGATATCCACAACTCTTTGCCGATATTCCGGGTGGGTATTCATACCTGTTCCCGCAGCACTACCACCTAAACCTAACACCATTAAATCCCCAGAAGCAATGTAAAGCCGGTTTTGGTGTTCTGAGAGAATTTGCGCCCAAGCCCGAAAATTATCCCCTAATCGCACGGGTACAGCGTCTTGGAGGTGAGTTCTCCCCGATTTGACGATATCTTGAAATTCTGTAGCTTTGGCTTCTAAAGCCGAAATTGCCTGTTCTAAAGCTGGTTGTAAAGTGCGAGAAAGTGCCAATAAGCCACCAATGCGAATGGCTGTGGGGATGACATCATTGGTAGACTGTCCGTAGTTTACATGATCGTTGGGGCTAACGAATTTGTAATTACCTTTTTGATCACCCAGAATTTCTAAAGCGCGATTTGCTAAAACTTCATTAATATTCATGTGGTGAGAAGTTCCCGCACCAGCTTGATAAACATCAACGACAAATTGATCTCGCAATGCACCTGCTAAGATTTCATCAGTGGCTTGAATAATGGCTTTGCTGATATCTGCGGGAATACAATCCAATTCTCCGTTGACAATAGCGGCGGCTTTTTTAATATATAAACCAGCATCTATATAAGTGGATAAAGGTTTAATACCGCTAATGGGGAAATTTTCGATCGCCCTTTGGGTTTGAATCCCATAATATACGTTATTGGCAATTTGGCGATCGCCCATCGAGTCTTTTTCAATCCGAAAATCTGAATTGTTAGTCATATAAATGGAGAATGGCAACGGAAGAACAGGGAACAGGCAAAAAACTTATTTTTAACTCAATTGAGGATTGCTATATTTCCCACTTATCATAATACACACACCCGTGATTAAAAACGCCAAGGCACTGCAAAATCCAGCAAGTACAGATGTTATTGTTGCTGGAAATACAAAACCAAAAATATTCATAAAATAGTAATATAGATACCCGCTAACATGGCTTATTTTCCTAATAAGTAATTGGACAAAAATATTTACAGTCATTGCGAGGGAAGGGAAGCAATCACAACCCTTGGAATTGCTTCATTTCACTTCGTTCCCTATGGCTAACGCCACGCTGCGCTAACGCAATGACATTGTGTAATTAAGCTGTTACGCAGCTAAATTTGATAACCATAATTTACTTGAACTTTGTAGTGCGGGCATCTTGCCCGCTAGAATTATACAAACTAAATGCACAACAGCTTAATTCTGTCTCACTACTGAAAGAAATTGCCGGAGAACGAAATACTGTCATTGCTAATGCCCAAGCAATCAAAACTCAAGGTAAAATTCCTTGGCCTACCGTTCCCTTTATGTAAAACAATATTTATTGTAGGTTGGGTTGAGCCGTAAAACCCAACAAAATCCTGCTCTTGCGTCTCTTTTATGGTGATTGAGGATTGATTATAACAAAACCCTTAGAGGATACTTTAAAAGTGGTATTCCGTAATTTTTATCACATTGTTACCCCCCTTTGCAAGGGGAAAGGGGGGTAACAAGAAAAATCTGGTTCCCTCCCCTTGTGAAGGGGAGGGTTAGGGAGTGTCT
>NZ_JADEWA010000561.1:0-3078 GCF_015207865.1 Dolichospermum sp. LEGE 00246 | reverse complement strand
TAAGTTTTTTCCGCGTGCCTTTTGTTAGGTATAAGCAACTTTTTTAGCTTTTATTGTTCTCGTAATGCCTACGCGAACAAAATATTTTTGACTTTACCCTCTATCTCCCCTTAACCGAACAGTATTGGGACCTGATGGGGTCGTGATGCACTCAGATACTAACGCTGCTGATAACGTTCTAACAAGAATGAGTGACGTTGAAATCACTCGTTACATGAAACATTCCGATGGTGCGATTCGTTGTTAGCTGAATCACGGTATCCAGCCCGTACATAAGCTAACCAACCCAATCTAGAAATAGAGAAAGGTTGAACTCTCGGTCTGATATGGGTGCAAGTCCCATCTACCAGACTCAGGTATGAATCCCTATCTGCCTACGATGACCCGACTCGGTTTCGGGAGGTCGAAGCTAGGAACAGGACGCAATCAGACATCCGTTGTGGGGTGACACTTGGCGTTAACGGGGAGTTCCTACGGTGAAACAGAGCCTAAAAAAGCAACCTAATGTTAAGCAGGACACAACATCAAAACCTGACTTCATTGGAGTTAATTCCCGCCGCATCTCATTGGAATAGCGGCAAGAGTCTAGGGAATCCAATGGTTGAAATGGCTACACCTAACGGAACTAACAATCAACCGAGGGAACGAATAAAAACGGGTTGAGGGTCTAAGGGCGGTCGAACCCTAAGTAGGCTGGACGAGCAGCGGAACTCCCTCAACTCGGGTAGGACAGACCGTAATTGGTCTGAGGTGTTCAGAATACACAGATTGGAGCAGAGCATGATTGGACACAGAGACAACTAAGCGTGAATCTTGGAAGACGTTGCCCTGGAAGAAATTCCGCCGCAACTTATTCCGCCTACAAAAACGAGTGTACAAAGCGGTTCAAGTTGGCGACAAGCGCAAAGCTAAGTCCCTGCAAAAGCTGATTCTGAAATCTACCGCAGCGAGATTACTGGCAATCCGTCAAGTATCACAGCTAAACGCCGGGAAAAAGACCGCAGGAATTGATGGCAAAAAGTCCCTTACCTTTAAGGAACGCTTTGAGCTTAATGAACTGCTAAAAGCATCCGTTAGCAACTGGAAACACCAGGGGCTAAGAGAAATACCCATCCCCAAAAAGGACGGTACTACCAGGATACTTAAAATCCCTACTATTGCGGACAGGGCATATCAGTGCCTTATAAAGTACGCATTAGAACCAGCTTGCGCGTTGCAACCTTTCATGCTAAAAGCTACGGGTTTAGAACGGGACGCTCGGCACATGACGCGCAAAAAATCCTGTTCAATAATCTACGCTCATCCTGCAATGGAATAGATAAAAGAGTTATAGAACTCGATATCGAAAAATGCTTTGACAGGATAAACCACACTGCCATTATGGATAGACTCATCGCTCCTTATAGCATAAGACAAGGAATATTCCGATGTCTCAAAGCCGGAGTTAATCCAGAATTTCCTGAACAGGGAACACCCCAAGGCGGGGTGGTAAGTCCGCTACTAGCTAACATCGCCTTAAATGGGATTGAAAGTATTCATAGATATCATGTGATATCTAGCTACAGAATTACAGACAAAACCTCAAGAGAACAGATTATAGAACCAACAATCCGATACGCGGATGACATGGTGATAATACTCAGACCTCAAGACGATGCCACAGAAATACTTGACAAAATCAGCCAATTCCTAGCAGAGCGGGGAATGAAAGTCAGTGAGAAAAAGACAAAGCTAACCGCCGCGACAGATGGATTTGACTTCCTGGGCTGGAATTTCAAAGTCCATAAAAACGAGAAGTTTAGATGCGTTCCATCAGTGGATAACTTTAAATCTTTTCGCAAGAAAGTAAAACATATCGTCAACAACTCGAATTATGGTGCTACCACAAAGGCTGAGAAATTAGCCCCTGTAGTTAGAGGTTGGAGGAATTACCACCGCTTCTGCAAGATGGATGGGTCTAGGTTCTCCTTATGGCACATCAATCACAGAGCTTTCAGGGTATTCAATAAGGAAACCAAACAGAACCGCCATACCAGTAAGCAATTACTAGATAAAGCGTTTCCATCAGTTCCTTACTCCGAAAACAAACACATCAATGTTAAAGGTGAGAAATCACCCTACGACGGAGATTTGAGTTATTGGAGCGAACGTAACAGCAAGCTCTATGACAACCATACCTCTAAAGCCCTCAAACGGCAAAGCCATAAATGTGGTCATTGTGGGCTAAAAATGCTCAGTGATGAGAAGGTACATTTACATCATGTTGATGGAAACCACCAAAACTGGAAAACTAAAAACCTTCTAGCCATTCACTTTCATCTGCCACGATTACATACACATGAGCAAAAGCGAAAGCTAAGAACGTCGGAAGCTGGGTGCAGTGAAAGTTGCACGCCCAGATTTAACAGAGAGGAGCGCGGGATAAGCGCGACTTGAAAGGTCGTTTAGGACGGAGAGCCGACTCTCCTAGAGAATTCACACTCTCTACCCTCATGTAAAAAGACTCTTTTCAGAGTCTGGTCACGCCCAAGTAGGTAACGAAACAGGCGGAGTGCAGACCACAAACGTAGCCTTAACTACTAGCCTAAAACGTGGTAAGGAGCAAGAGGGAGTTCTCCTAAGATGAACGAAAGTGAATTGATGTCTAAACTGCGTCATCGCTCAGAGAGCCAAATAAGGCTGATAGGCTCTAACCAAAAGGTAAGTGGGTAGATTTATAGTTTTATTTTCTATGAATCGTGTGAATACAACTCCCACCGCAGGAAAATCAACATCTAACAGAGAACATACACCAAATGAAACGACAAGGTAAGCCCTACAGAGTCTATGGAAAGGTCGAAATCCCATAGTAAGTCAACCGTGAGGAAGATAGAACTCTCTGGAGGGTAGAGGATGAGAGAAAAAGCGAACGCCCGTCTGTAATAGATGGGATAGGGATTCAAACTTTGTCCCTGACCGAAAGGAATAGCAGACTTTTCTTGGGTCTTATGAGAAAGAGACTAAACAAAAGAAACTTAATTCGATGACAAGTTAGATGGTGTATGCAAGTACAACAAACGGACTAAGAAAACCGCTAGA
>NZ_JADEWA010000560.1:0-3096 GCF_015207865.1 Dolichospermum sp. LEGE 00246 | reverse complement strand
TGGCAAACGGCATCAGGCGGGGAACCGTACATCTAAGGTAATACCTGAAAAGCGGATATTATTCGAGCAGTTGTGTTTGCAATTATTCGATTAAGAATCCCCGTGTCTTTAGACCGGGGAGTGTCAAACTCTTAAATCTCTCCGCGCCTTGAGCGTCTCTGCGTGAAACAAAATCTTGTAACCTTTTTAAGGAAAATATGACTAAATATAGCAAATTGAAAAGCTCCCCCTCCGCCGCAGTCAGAGCCAATCTGGATTATCCTGTCATTGATACTGATGTTCACACTAATGACTTTACTCCTGCCCTTGAGGATTATATTGCTCACTACGGCGGTGTGAAACTGGTAGATGAATTACGCAAGGCTGAATCCTCCCGTCTCAATCCCAAGAGTGAAGGTAAGGACTGGTATCAACAAACTCCAGAAGAACGCCAATATAATCGGACATTGCGATCGCCTTGGTGGGCTAGAGTAACTCGTAATACCTTAGATTTGGCTACCTATACCCTCCCTGCACTCCTCTATGAACGTCAAGCAGAGCAAGGATCAGATTATTCGGTGTTATTTCCCAATAATGCCTTAGCTGCGGCTGGTGCAAGTAAAGAGAATCGGCAATTATTGCAACGGGCGATTAATCACTATCATGCTGATATTTACCGCCCATATAGCGATCGCCTGACTGTGGTAGCTGGTATCCCCATGACTACTCCTCAAGAAGCAATTGAGGAGTTAGAATTTGCAGTAAAAACACTGGGACTAAAAGTTGCAAATATTCCTGGTGGTGTAAAAAGACCAATTAAAGCGATCGCAGATAAATACCCAGCCGATCAATTCCCAGAAATTGGCAAATATGCCTCTTACATTGACTTTTTCGGTCTAGATAGTGAATACGACTATGATCCCTTCTGGGCTAAAGCCGTCGAATTAGGCGTACCTCTCACCACTCATTACGGTAGCCAAGGATGGACTGGACGCTCCTCCATTAGTAACTACATGAACAACCACATCGGTCACTTTGCCGATGGTTCACAAGCGTTTGCCAAAGCCTTGTTTTTTGGTGGTGTAACTAGACGCTTCCCACAATTGCGTGTTGGTATGCTCGAAGGTGGTGCAGATTGGGGCGCTCACGTCTACATTCATTTAGTGGATCGTTTCTCCAAACGGAGTTTAGAAGGACTGCAAAACTACAACCCAGATTTAGCTAATCCTGATGAGTTGTTTGAGTTATTTGCACAGTATGGTGGAGAAATTACTCAAGGACATTCCCTCAACAAAGAAGAATTAACTAAGAGTGTATTGGGAGCTTCCTTCAACCGTCACAGTCGTTCACCTGTGGGTAGTGAATTGGAAGATTTTGGTGCAGCAGGTATTCAGTCAATTGAAGATATCCGCGATCTTTGGGTGAACAGTTTCTTCTTTGGTTCTGAATCTGATGATCGTACCATTGCAGCCGCATTCAACGACAAAGCCAACCCCTTGGGAGTCAAGCTTAACGCCATTTACTCCTCCGATGTTGGTCACTGGGATGTACCCGATCTCACCGCACCTTTAGCTGAAAGCTGGGATTTGGTCAGAGAAGGGGTGATTTCTGAAGCTGACTTCAAAGCTTATGTATTCGGCAATCCTCATAAATTCTACACCCAAGCTAACCCCGATTTCTTCAAAGATACAGCAGTAGAATCCAAACTACCTAAGACCGAGTCTCAAACTGAGAACAAAATGTTGGTAGGTGTGTAAATGACTTTGTGAGTAGCTATAGAGACGTTATATATAACGTCTCTACATCAAATAAATGAAGAAAACGAACCACAGAGGCGCAGAGGACGCGGAGAAATTAAGAAGAGAGAAGATTAGTTGTTGTCAAATATTTGTAAACGCACATTTGAGGATTTAAAACTATGCCAGTTGAACAAAGATCCCACGATACCAGCAATGGTTCATTACCTTATATTTTTTCCCCAGCTAATACCAACAAACCCGCTCCTCTCGTATTATTTCTACATGGTGCAAAGGACAGAGGAACAGATATTAATGTTTTACTAAAATGGGGTTTCCCTCTTTTTGTAGATTCATCAGCATCCTTACCTTACTTCTTTGTTGCACCTCAACTTCCTGAAGGACAGACTTGGGTAGATAGAGTAGATGATGTAATTACTTTACTTGATCATATCATTGCCACCCAACCTATAGATCCATCCAGTGTGATCATATCTGGATTCAGCTTGGGAACTGCTGGAGCTTGGCATATCGCCGCTTCCTATCCTGGACGCTTTGCTGGTTTGGTAGCTACATCAGGTCGTGTACCCCAAATATTAGAAGCAACCCAATTAGCTGCACTCAAAGAAATTTCTATCCAAATATTCCAAGGTGCAAAAGACGAAAAACTTTCAATTGAGAGTACACAAAATGTTGTTGATACCCTCCGTGAAGCAGGAGCAAAAGTAGATTTTACCATATTCCCTGAAGGCGATCATTTCATTGCTGATGAAGTTTACAGTAACCCGACATTGCAACAATGGTTGGTTTCACAAAGCCTTCGTCAAGCTGCTGTAGTAAGTTGAATCAGAGAATAATAAGCCAATTTTATGTGAGGCTGCACAGAATTATAAAATCAATAAATTTATCCCTCTTTATCCGCGTTAATTTGCGTTTATCTGCGGTCAATTATTATTGATATCTTATTTTATGCAGTTTCAGATTAATTTGGTACATATATTTTAGACCATACTCTTGCATCTCTATTCCTTTGCGCCTCTGCGCCTGGAGCGTGAGATAAAAATTCTACAACTAATATTTTCATGACATTACCAACAACTAAACTTGGTCAAACCGGACTCACTGTTTCCCGGCTCGTTCTCGGGACAATGACCTTCGGACTACAAACCGACGAAGAAACGTCTATAAAAATCCTCGATACCGCAGCCGAAGCAGGAATCAACTTTCTCGATACAGCCGATGTTTATCCTCTTGTTGACACTCCCCGGTCTAAAGACACGGGGATTCTTAATCGAATAATTGCAAACACAACTGCTCGAATAATATCCGCTTTTCAGGTATTACCTTAGATGTACGGTTCCCCGCCTGATGCCGTTTGCCA
>NZ_JADEWA010000559.1:0-3096 GCF_015207865.1 Dolichospermum sp. LEGE 00246 | reverse complement strand
CTAGTCTGGATACCTAAACGCCGAAAGAAGGTACTTGTTGGGAAAATCAGAGATAGGATTTTTGAGATATTTTCGGCATTAGCTATTGAAAAAGACTGGAATATTCGTGCGTTAGAAGTTGCGCCAGATCATATTCATTTATTTGTAGAGATTCATCCCACCCTACTCCAACTGAATTAAACTAGTTTGCATATAAAACTAAGGATACAAACCCCGATCATTCAAAGCTTGCGCGACTCTACCTACACCCAAAGTATAAGCAGCTAATCGCAGATTTACCCCCCGTGCTTGCGACTCATGAATCACCTTGCGGTAAGCCTGAACCATCAAATGTTCCATTTCCCGGTTGACTCGTTCTTCGTCCCAGAATAGATAGGAAAGACCTTGTACCCATTCTAAATAACTGACCACCACACCCCCAGCATTGGCTAAAATATCCGGTAACACGGTGACACCTTGGGCTTCTAGAACGCGGTTAGCTTCCAAAGTCACTGGACCATTAGCCGCTTCTGCGACAAATTGGGCTTTGATTTGATGGACATTTTCTGCGGTAATTTGGTTTTCCAAAGCGGCAGGAATCAGGACATCACAAGGTAAAGTTAATAAGTCTGCATTACTAATGGGTGTTCCTTGGGGAAATCCCACCACACTGCGATGGTTGGCCGCAGCGTAGGCTTTGACAGCAGAAATATCAAGACCATTTTCGGCAAAGATACCCCCACTAGCACTGGAAACAGCGATAATTTTTGCTCCTTGTTGGTGTAGTAATTCGGCGGCTGCCCCACCTACATTACCGAAGCCTTGAATTGCTACCCTGACTCCTACGAGGGATTTACCGTGATCGGCGATCGCTTCACGAACAATAATCATCACACCGCGTCCAGTCGCCATTTCTCGTCCCAGGGAACCACCAATAGATAAGGGTTTACCTGTAACTACTCCAGGGACAGAATGACCAACATTGACAGAATATGTATCCATCATCCATGCCATTTCCCGCGCTGATGTTCCCATGTCTGGTGCGGGTATATCTACGGATGGTCCAATGTCTTTAATTAATTCGCTAATATAACGGCGGCTAATGCGTTCTAATTCCCCCACACTGAACTTTTTGGGGTCTATGGGAATTCCGCCTTTGCCACCACCGTAGGGAATGCCTAACAATGCACATTTCCAAGTCATGAGCATGGCTAAGGCGGATACTTCTCGTAATGTCACTGCTTCATGGTAGCGAATACCACCTTTATAGGGTCCTAAAATATCCGAATGTTGTACCCGATGTCCAGCAAAAACCCGCACTTCCCCACTATCCATTCTTATGGGAATGGAAACTGTGACAACTTTTCGAGGGTGACTGAGTATTTCTACGATACCTTGATCTAATTTTAATTCTTTAGCAGCCCATTCTAAATAGCTACAGGCTTGATCATAAGGGCAAATATGCGCTGGAGAATGATTTTCTATAAGTGGGAGAGACGTTGTCACCATAATACCTACTCCTCATCACCGTATGTTTGTGAACCGGACTGATATGGTTAGCTTACCCTCTTTTTTGAAAAAGATGTCAATTTTGTAGTTTCTGTTACAATTTTATGTTGATTTGTATGCCGTAAGACGCTTGGGCAGATAAACGCAAATATATTACAATTTTTTAAATTTTATACACTTGCCTAAAAATCGCTGTAGACTAATTTTGCTTGGCTAGTTAAAACTCGAAAACCTGCACTTTTACTTGATAATCCTTATGAAAATCCCAGAAAACAAATCCAACAACCCAGATATTTCTACTGATAATCAATTACCTTTACCACCTGGAAAGTTAGGTTTACCTATTATTGGTGAAACAATTAGTTTTTTAACAGATAAAAACTTTATTAATAAGCGACAAGAAAAATACGGTAACGTTTTTAAAACTAACATACTTGGTCTCACTACAATTGTAATGATAGGAGCAGACGCAAATCGCTTTATATTTAGTGGTGAAAATCGAAATTTTACAGTTATACCAGATAAGGATATTTCAGACTTGTTGGGTCCTGCATCTTTAGCACTTCAAGCAGGAAGCATACATCAAAATCGACGTAAATTATTAGCTCAAGCATTTCAAACGCGAGCTTTAGCCAGTTATACACCTGCAATGGTGGAAATTACTAATAGCTATTTACAGAAATGGAAAGATTTAGGTCAATTAACTTTGTATCCTCAACTGAGAGAATATGCTTTTGATGTAGCTTGTAAATTATTAGTAGGAACAGACATTACTCATGACCATGATTTTCTTAAATTATTTGAAGGATGGTGTCAAGGTTTAAACGCTATTCCTATTCGCTTACCTTGGACTACGTATAGTAAAACTGTGAAAAGCAGAAAACTTTTATTAGCAAAAATTGACAAGATTATTGTAGAACGTCAAAAACAACCAAATTTAGAAAATTTAGAAAAAGATGCTTTGGATTTATTGTTAAATGCAAAAGATGAAAATGGCAATAATTTGAGTGTAGATGAAATCAAAGATCAAATTTTAGGATTATTATTTATTGGACATGAAGCTTTAAGTTCTGTACTGTGTTATTTTTTTTTGTTTTTAGCACAAAACCCAGAGATTTTAGCAGCAGCAAGACAAGAACAACAACAAATAAATTATACAGGTGACCTCACATCTGAACATCTTAAACAAATGACTTACCTAGACCAAATACTGAAGGAAATTTTACGACTTATTCCCCCTATCGGTAGTTCTTTTCGTTCGGTAATTAAAACCTGTGAATTTAATGGTTATTCTATTCCTGAAGGTTGGATGGTAATGTATGACATATACAAAACCCATGAAGATGAAAATATATATCAAAATCCTCAAAGTTTCGATCCAGACAGGTTTAATGTAGAGAGAAATGAGGATAAATCTAAACCTTTTAGTTACATTCCCTTTGGTGGGGGAATTAAAGAATGTTTAGGTAAAGAATTTGCTAAGGATCGTGGATTAAATAAGGTGTAATACTGCCAATGATAGCTATACACTAGAGGGGTAGATGGATGAACTGATAGATGATGCAAACTTACCCTGGTGAGATTGAGGTACAAATGCAACGATACTAT
>NZ_JADEWA010000067.1:0-16690 GCF_015207865.1 Dolichospermum sp. LEGE 00246 | reverse complement strand
CAATTATATATTGAAAATTCATTCAAAGGGAACAGAGAACTGGCAACAGGGAACAGAAAAAACTCATGTTTAAAAATATGAGATTGAAATAATGACACTGTTTTTTCTCGTGCTACGCATCTTTTAAAAACATCTTTTTCTTGACTGAAGCCTTAAACTCAGCAAATGAGTGTTTCTTATCTGTTCCCAGCTAAGTAGTGAGACAGAATTAATTACACAATGTTATTGCGTTAGCGCAGCGTGGCGTTAGCCATATGGAACGAAGTGAAATGAAGCAATTCCAAGGGTTGTGATTGCTTCCCTTCCCTCGCAATGACTGTAAATATTTTTGTCCAATTACTTAAGAGTTCCCTCTTATTTCTCCATAAGGTGAGCAGTCGAACTATTTTTTTCTCAAGAAGCGGGTGGCGGGAATCGAACCCGCATGATCAGCTTGGAAGGCTGGAGTTTTACCACTAAACTACACCCGCGTGCTTCTGACTTAATTAAGATAACATGGCTTTTATAAAATTGCAAGTAGTTATGGAGAATTTATGAATTTAATTTTGAGACGAATATATAAATTGCTTAAATCTGGTTTTGATCCGTCTTGATTATAAGCAGCAAGAAAACTTTCTTGTGCAAATATCTGGTTAAGTGCTTGTTCATAAATATTTGCTTGGCTGCGGAGTGCGGCGGGTTCAATCGTGATGATTATCGCTTGTTGAAATTTTCCATTTTTATCAATTACTAAACTAGCCAGTATATTTGCTGGTTTGAGATCCTCATCGCTGGGAAGTATACTAGCCTCTAAATCTTTTTCTGTACTTCCTTTGTATTCAGCTATAACATCTGGTAAAGCATCGGTTATGAGTTGTTTTTGTTGTATTAATTCACTAACTTCTTCTTTGAGTAGAGGACTAACGGTAGCTATAGCACCCCCTCCATTGGTGGTTGGGGACGCTTCTGGTTCTCGGTTAGGATTTACGGAAGGTTCTGCTGTGGGAGTTGGGGAATCAGTAGGAATATCTTGACGGAGGAGAGTTCCCTTTCCTAGTTTCACTTCTTGACGACGATTCCAGGGAAGTTCACTATCTGGAATTATTGGTGTTGCTTCTGGTGTTGCTTCTGGTATTGGGTTTGTGGGATAGAATTGTTGTCTAAATCGTGATTTTTCAACTTCGGTTTTTTCAGGTTCAGGCTTTTTAACTTCAATTTTTCTAACTTCAGGCTTTTTAACTTCAATTTTTCTAACTTCAGGCTTTTTAACTTCAATTTTTCTAACTTCAGGCTTTTTAACTTCAATTTTTCTAACTTCAGGCTTTTTAACTTCAGGCTTTTGAGTTTTATCTTGTTCTGTTAAATGAAGTTTAGAAATTATCTCACCATCATTTTGATTGTTGGGTGTAGTGGGTGGTGATTTTGGTGAAGATGAAAAAGAAGATTGCGGTTTAATCTTGGGAGTTGTTGATTGATGTTTAATTGTGGATTTTGGTTCGGAAGCAATTTCAATAAGATCAATGGGAATCGAACTTTGGTTAGAGTGAGGAAACCAAGCCTGAAATTCATTAGATGAACGCATTAACCAAAATACTAACAAATGAAGAGAGACAGAACCAATACATACAACAGTCCATAGCCAAGGTGGATCACTATGTCGTCTCAATGGTTGAGATGTAATTGAACTATCGCTTAAATGATTATTGATCAACGTTGGCATTTTATTAAAAATATGGGGATAATTGTTTATAACCCTTGTCCCATAAGGGTTTTGTGATAATCAATCCTCAATCACCATAAAAGAGACGCAAGAGCCGGATATTTTTTTAATCGGAAGTTTCTTACTTTCAGGCTGGTGAACATGGCGATCATTATAGGTTATTATTCCCATATCCACTACTCAGTATTTATCTTATCAGCCTCTCCAGTTCTCAATTAGGAAAATTTTTAGCTCTCATCCGCTAAAATATCTAGTTTAGATAGATTTTACTACGTTATTAATAAGTTATCCTAACTAGGTAGGTGAACAGAAAAAACTGAAATATGTAGTCAACCCTCACTCTCTCAGGGAGCCAAGCCGCTGAGTGGCTAGTACCGCAGGGCGGAAGTCAAAAGTCAAAAGTCAAAAGTCAAAACGAAGACAGTATAGGCTTTTTAACGATTTAGAATGGTTGGTTTATTTATGCCGTGTTGTACTAGTATATTGTGGATTAACAGCCACCAAAAGGCTTTCAACCTTATTCCTGCAATCAATCAAATTAATCCCTAACTAGCTTTGAAATCCTGGTTTTTTAACCCAACCCAACCCCCAGTAAACCGAGAAACTGCGACTCTAACTATTGGAAAACTCCAAATTCGCGTAGCTACACCTGATGATCTAATAAGTATTGCCCAAATTGTGGCTGAAAGCTTTCACTCCCAAGAAGGTTTGTGGAGTTGGGCTTTACCTTTGTTTCGTATAGGTATTTATGAGGATCTAAGGCATCGGCTCAATTCTCCCACACCCCATCATATTTGTTTAGTTGCTGTTGATACTGCCACTGAAAATCAGAAAATTATGGGAACTATAGAAATGAGTGTTAGGGGTAATTATCCTTGGATTGGTGTAAATCCGGGTTTCCCTTATATATCTAATTTAGCTGTTGATCCGGGTTGCCGTAGACTGGGTGTAGGCTCTAGTTTATTGATTCGCTGTGAGCAAATTTCCCAGGAATGGGGATTTCAAGATTTATATCTCCACGTTTTAGAACATAATCATCATGCCCGTCAGCTTTATTTTAAGTTAGCATATCGCGTACATAAGGTTGAATCTCCCTGGGATGCGCTTTTCCTTAATCGCTCACGGGAGATATTACTGCATAAACGTATATAGTAGAAGTCGGAGAGAAGGAAGGCAGAAGAAAGTCACATTTTGGATTCCATCAAAGTGCCTAAGTAGGGTTTGCTGATAGCGTAGGGTGGCGTTAGCCATACTCCCGAATGGGCGCAAGCCATGCGCCCCTACCTCCTGATAGCGTAGCGTGGCGTTAGCCATACTTCTAGCCCTCACAGACAACTTTTTCAAACACCCTCTAAGATACAAGGTTGGGTTTTGCTGTCGCTTAACCCAACCAAATCCTTGATAATGTTGGGTTATGGCTGATGCTTCCGGCGATCGCGAAGCGCTGCTGCAAGCAGTTCGCAGGGATACGCCTCCCGTCAGGGATACGTTCCACAACTCAACCTACCGGATAATGACTTTTTAGGCTTAACCGAGGAGTATTGACTCTGGATTGATTGAAATCCAGCATTAATCCCATAGAATAGGATAATTAAAATAACTAAAAGTGCGTGTTTATTTCTGAAATAAATGATACTGTTCAAGTAATATCAGAGAACAGTAAGTAGGTTGGCGTTGAAAATTGTCGTTATGGCAAGGCCAAAGGCAAGAGGCAAGAGGGTTTGGGCGATTTTACGTTTCTTTACACAGTTTGGTTTTATTGTGTTCACCTACTTATATCAAACTATCACATTCAAAACAGTGTTATTAACCAAATTATCATGCCAGATGGAAATGGGCAATTTAATGGCTCTAATCTCCTCACACTAATTCATGGTGGCAAGGTTTTTATGGTTAATAGTCGGAGAAGGAATGGGTTAATACTTTTTAAAGAATATCATGCGGAGTTTGCCGGACCTGGAGCAGCGATTGGTGGAGATCATGATAGTGATTGCCAAGGGATTTTACCCATAGGCAATCTTTCTTTGTTGACTCCTGAATCCCATGAAGATCGTCAGAAAGCTTATTTGCTTAGGCGACAATGGATACGTTTAATTAAACAAATTACGGAGAGTCCGATTGCTAAAGAACGAGTACAAAAGATTCTTGATCAGTTTGAGGTATTTTTCCCGTCTGAAATAGTGGCTTGTATCCCAGATGAGGCTTTTGCAATGTTAATAGGTGTGTTAACACAAACTGTAACGATTGTTCGTCGTGTAGGTATTGATACCGGATATGAATGAGTGGTAATTAGTTGCTACTTTTACAATAATGCTTGTATTCGCTCCAGGGTGCGGGTGTTTTCTGCGGGTGTACCGATAGTGATTCTTAAGCCATTGGGTAAAAGTCTAATCAGAGTCCCTTGATTTCTCAGTTTTTGGTTGAGATTTGTTAAAACGGTGGTTGATAATTGAGAGTCATCGGTTTTAATCCGCAGGTAAATAAAGTTGGTGCTGCTGGGTGTAATTTCCAGGGTTGGGTGTGCGGATAAGGCTGTGATCATTTTGGTTCTTTCGCTGAGGGTTTGGGGGATTGACTCTAGCAAAAGTTGCCGATTTTCTAATGCCATGAGGGCGGTGGCGATGGAAAAACTGGGAAGATTGTAGGGAAGACGAACTTTTTCTAAAATTGCGATCGCCTCTGGATGAGCGATACAATAACCTACACGCATGGCGGCAAGACGAAAGGCTTTAGAAAAGGTGCGTAATATAATCCAGTTAGGATGTTGTAATAATTCACCGGCTAAAGTCCTTTGACTAAATTCAAAGTAAGCTTCGTCAACGACTACTAAAATTTCTTCTGGTAAACTTTTTAACCATTCTAGTTCCGCTGCTGTTAAAGAATTAGCGGTAGGGGAATTGGGGTGAACAACAAAAACGACGCGAATGGGCGGATTTTGTGTTTGGGAAATTGCCGATTTTGCGGCTGTTAAATCAGTTTCAAAGTTGCTGTGATTTCTGCCTACTGTAACTACAGGAATGCCTAAAGTCTGGGCTAAAATTCCATACATGGAAAAGGTAGGATTGGCGACTAATATAGAACCTTCTCCCCCTAAACAGGTAGCAATTAATAGGGATCTAATTAATTCGTCTGAACCATTACCGACGGAAATATTCGCAGCGGTGAAAGCTGAATTTGCCAGATTTGCTGATTCATTTACATACTGGGAAATGGCATTTTTTAGAGATTCGTGTCCACCATCGGGATAACGATTAGTTTCAATAAGTTGTTGATAAGTCCAAGCTAATTTTTCTTTGATTTCCGATGGTAAATCTAAGGGACTTTCATTAGTATCTAGTCTGTCAAATTGGATGGCGACTGGTTCAGCACTATCACTACCAGGATGAGCTTTATAAGCATTAAGTTGGGATAAATCGGAACGAATAAATTTAAGCATTTGTCATTGATTGATAATTGGTGATTATATATCTTGTTCCCAGTCTCTGAGTGGGAATACTATCACAGAGGCTCTACCTCTACTGTTATGGAGAATGAAGGCAGAGCCTTCTATAATTCATTCCCATACAGAGTATGGGAACGAGAAAAACGAGAAAATGAAGCCAGGGCAGAGCTTTCTAGACTTCATTCCCATACAGAGTATGGGAATGAGCATTTTTTTTAACATTCAGATTTACTAATATTGCATTGATTACAGAATCAATCACAGTAGCAACACAAGGAATAGCGATCGCATTACCAGTTAATTTTCGCATAGTTTGGTAACTGCCCACTATTTTATAAGATTCTGGAAAACCTTGCAACCTCAACATTTCTCTTTCGGTTAATCTTCTTTCGCCATTGACTAATAAATAATTATAAGATGCTCCTGCTCTTAATGCACAGGAATAAGGATGTATACTAATATTACCAGATTTATTTTCATGCCATATTGTTGGTTGCTCATATTTTTGCTCAGTTTTGACTTTTTGTAACCGATTTTGGCGAATTTTTTCGGAAGCATAATAAAATTCAGCAACGGATTTTTCTAATATTTCTGACAAGGGCTGCATGGGCATTTTGATTAATGGCCAATTAAAGTTATGATAATGATTTTTATTTTTTAAGCCGACGATTAAAATTCTTTCTCGTTTTTGTGGTAAACCGAAATTAAGAGCATTGAGAATTTTATAATCTGTATAATAGCCTAATTCTTTTAAGGTATTAATAATTATTTTTAATGTTTGCCCCTGTTGATGTCCTTGTAATTGTTTGACATTTTCTAAGATAAATGCTGACGGCTGTTTATTTTTAATAATTCTGGCAATATCAAAAAATAATGTTCCTCTGGTATCTTCAAATCCTTTTAGTTCTCCACAAATGCTAAAGGGTTGACAAGGAAAACCACCTAATAATATGTCATGGTCAGGAATATCATTTTCGTCAATTTTTGTAATATCTCCCATGGGTGTTTCTCCAAAGTTTTCTGAATAGATTTTCTGGGCATTTATATCAATATCACTGGAAAAAACACATTGAGAATCAATTTTATAATTATGACAAATCTTTTCAATTGCTAATCTAAATCCACCTGTACCACTAAATAAGTCTATAAATTTGATCATTTTTTGATTTCGGTTTTATCCTTGGTTAAGAGTTGTGATTAAGTATAATTTACGCAATTTATAGTATAGCAAGCATATAAATTATGCAACTACCACAGTAATTGCTCTTGATCTTAAATTAAGCGATAGCGAAGCGCTCCGTAGGAATCGCATAATTAATGATATAATCAATTGGAAACCTATAGTTCATCTATCAAAAAATTTAAGATGATCAACTTAGAGTTAGCCGAATCTGATGTATTTACCAACCTCAATGTGACACTTCTGCTAGAATCGCTCACATCTGGAAAAATTGTGGCATCTATTAGAGAATTTCCCGACTGTCGAGTACAAGCAGATACAAGAGAAACAGCGATCGCACAAATTCAAGCTACATTTTTAGAAAGATTAAAAAATATAGAAGCGGTATCATGGAAAGTACCAATTAACACTTCAGAACCAGCTTGGGTGAAATTTGCTGGTGTCTTTAAAGATGATACAGATTTTGCAGCCGTTATAGAGTCAATTCGCGCAGAACGCACTATAGATGATGACTCAGAAATTGATCCTTCCTATTATCTATAGAAGTTAGTGATGGTTGATTTATATATTCTCGATACAGATTGTGTTTCACTAATTCTCTATAATCATCCCCAACTGATCACTAACACGGCAAAACATCAGGTAGCTGTCACAATTATCACGGTTCAAGAACTCTTCAATGGTTGGGTTAACAGAATTAACGATCCTTCCCAAGTAAATAATCTTCCTCAACTTTATTCAAAATTTTCGACTACTGTAAAATATCTCCAAACTATGGAAATATCGGACTTTACACCAGAAGCGGATAATTGTCTCAGGAAACTATTAAAAGATAATCCACTATTACGAAAAAATCGCATCCAAAAAGATATGCGAATTGCAGCGATTGCGCTATCTATAAATGCTACAGTTGTTACCCGTAACTAACGAGATTTTGCTCAAGTTCCAGGACTCAAGATCGAAGATTGGACTCTGTAGGGGTTTAGCAGTGCTTATTGGTGTCAACTTAAGTTAGAAAAGGCTTATCTGTTTGCTTCCACACCCGCCCAGAAATGATAGCGTAGCGTGGCGTAAGCCATATTTCCGGGCTAATAGTCAAACAAAGTAAACTAAAGTTTACTCAAAAATTTCCGGGTTATTTAGTCATCTTCAGATGACTTCTGCTATTAGACTGGGAATTCATTCCCCGGCGGGCTACAGGTTTTACGTTAAGTTGACACATATCAGCTTTTGCTTTACCCCTACCAAATACAATTATCTCATGGTCACAAATTCCTCTGCTGCGGAGGGATGAATACCTACAGTGGCATCAAAATCAGCTTTGGTTGCACCCATTTTTACTGCAATAGCGACACCTTGAATAATTTCTGCGGCGCTATCTCCCACCATGTGAGCGCCTAAAATTTTATCAGTGCTAGTATCTACTATTAGCTTCATCATGGTTTTTTCTTGCTTACCTGCCAAAGTGTAGTACATGGGGCGGAAGCTGGTACGATAAATTTTGATATTGTCATCACCGAATCTGTCCCTAGCGTGGGCTTCTGTTAACCCAACTGTTGCCGCTTCTGGGGTGGTGAATACGGCTGTGGCAACGGTTTCGTGACTAAATTCGCGGCGGTTGTTGCCAAATTCACTGTCAGCAAAAGCGCGTCCTTCACCAATGGCGACGGGGGTTAAATTTAGGCGGTCTGTGACATCACCAACAGCATAAATATGGGGTTGGCAAGTTTGACTATATTCATTGACGGCTATAGCATCTGAGGTGCTGTATCCTGGTTCTTCTTCAGAACTGGGAACACAGTCGAGTTGGGCATTTTCTAAGGCTAATCCTTCAATATTAGGACTGCGACCGGTGGCTACTAAAAATACATCAGCAATGATGGGTTCTTGGTCTCCAGATAAGGTTAATTTTAGCCCTTCATCCACTTTTTCTATTGCTGTCACTTCAGTATTTTGGATAATGCGAATACCATGATTGGTCATTCCTTCTTGGATACTGGTACGAATATCTTGATCAAACCCGTTCAAAATTTGCTCTTTGCGGATAATCTGGGTAACTTCTGAACCCAAACCACGCATGATACAGGCAAATTCACTACCAATATAACCAGAACCAACAATAGCAATATGTTTGGGTTGGGTTTTCAGGTGAAAGATTTCATTGGAAGTAATACCATGTTCTATACCGGGAATTTCTGGTTTAATGGGACGACCACCGACAGCAATTAAAATTTTCTCGGCTGTATATTTTTTGCCATTGACTTCAACTGTGTGGGGGTCTATGAAGGTAGCACGACCGGAAATTAATTCTACTCCGGCTTTTTCTAAAAAGCTGATGTGAAGTGCTGATAGTCTGTTAACTTCTTTATCTATGGATGTGATGAAATGTTCCCAGTCAAATTTTACATCTCCCACTGTCCAACCATAACCGGCGGCTTCTTGGAATTGGGCGGGGAAGTGAGAACCATAAACCATGAGTTTTTTGGGGACACAACCACGAATTACGCAAGTACCACCAACTAAATCATATTCGGCGATCGCCACTTTTGCACCATAACTAGCCGCCCGTTTAGAAGCCGCCAAACCCCCAGAACCAGCACCAATCACAAACAAGTCGTAATCAAAAGTCATAAATTTCTACTTTTTTAACTAAAAATAGGCTGTTGAACTATATATAGTCAGATTGCCTAGATTTAATCTAGCGTAGCTGACAACTAAAAATATAAAACCAGATCCCCGACTTCTAGGATTGATTCATCACTTATTGACATGATCAAAGAAGAAGTCGGGGATCTGAGAATTGACTAATAACTAATCCAATCACTCCAACTACCAGCGTAAAGTTTAGCGGTGGGAATTCCAGCTATGGCTAAAGAAAGTAAATTTACACAAGCTGTGACACCAGAACCACAATAAACTAAAATTTCTTTATTTGTATCTATATTTTGCCACCGTTGAGATTGTTCTAACTGGGGAATTACGCACCCAGAAGCGTCCGTTACTTCTTGCCAAGGATAATTAACAGCGCCGGGAATATGTCCAGCAATTTTATCAATTGGTTCTTTTTCTCCGCGATAACGTTCTCCTTCCCTAGAGTCTATTAAAACCACATTTTCACTATCTTTGTGATTTTTGACATAAGTAAAATCTACAACTTTATCCGCTTGTAATTGGGGAACAAATGTTCCTCTTTCCGCAGTAGGAATAACATCTGTAACGGCATAACCCGCTTTTTGCCAGCAGTCAAAGCCGCCATCTAAAATAGCTACTTGTTCATGTCCTAAATACCGCAATAACCACCATAAACGAGAGGCAAAAGCCAAGCGAGAATCATCATAGGCCACTACTAAAGTTTTTTGGGAATTTACCCCAATTGCTGATAACTTTTCAGCTAATTCTGTGATATTTGGTAAAGGATGTCTGCCCCCATGTTCTTGCACAGGACTAGATAAATCTTGATTTAAGTCTAAATAATAAGATCCTGGGATATGATTAGTTTGATACTGTTGTTTTCCTAATTGGCTATCAGCTAAAGAAAACCGACAATCAACAATCACAACTTGAGAATTATTCAGATTTTCAACCAGCCATTCTGGAGAAACAATAAATTGATTATTCATTGGTAATTGGTAATTGGTAATTGGTAATTGGTAATTGGTAATTGGTGAAAACTATTCTTCTTTCTTCTTTCTTCTTTCTCCTGACTGGGCGCAGGCCCTGCGCCCCTACATCCTGCACTCCTGACCCCTAAAATGTTTACACCCCAACAAACGCAAGATGGTTCTTTTACCTTTTTTTCCACAGAGTTTAATGAAGCCTTTCATAGTCACTATGGGGCAAAACAGGAAAGTTTGCTGAAATTTGCGATTCCGACTCGATTACCAATATTAGCCGAAACAGGATTTGTGCGGCTGTTAGATATTTGTTATGGTCTAGGATACAACACAGCGGCAGCTTTACAGACAATTTGGCAAGTAAATCCTCGTTGCCATGTGGAATTGATTGGGTTAGAACTAAATCCCATTGTCCCCCAAGCGGCAATTAACCATCAGTTATTTAATGGTTGGGACGACAAATATATAAAAATTTTAACTCAAATAGCGTTTGAACATCAAATCCAAATAGATTATTTGCAAGCTACTTTACTAATTGGTGATGCTAGAAACTTAATTCTCCAAGTACATGAATCAGGCTTTCAAGCAGATGCAATTTTTCTTGACCCTTTTTCACCTCCGCAATGTCCACAATTATGGACGATGGAATTTATACAAAAAGTATCAGAATGCTTGCAGGAGAATGGGTTACTAGCTACTTATTCCTGTGCTGCGGCGGTACGGACTGCGCTGTTAGCTGCGGGTTTGGTTGTCAGTTCGACTCCACCGATAGGAAGACGGACTCCGGGGACTATTGCGGGATATCCTCAATATGAAGAGGAATCAACTATATCCTATCTGCCGCCTCTTTCCCAAACTGAAGCCGAACATTTATTAACTCGTGCTGCTATTCCTTATCGAGATCCTAATTTGAGTGATACCGCGGGAATGATACTCAAGCGACGACAAGAAGAAATTCAAGTCTCTACATTGGAATCAAGTTCACAGTGGCGCAAAAGGTGGTTAAGATCGTCAACAACGTAGGAGATTTTGCTTGAACAGTCAACAGTTAGCAATGATTAACTGATATGATCTGGCGTGGAAGGGAGTTAATCAAAAAAGTATTTAATTATGGTTGTTGTAGCAATTCTCGCCGCTGGAAAAGGCACAAGAATGAAATCTAATCTACCCAAGGTTTTACATTCCTTGGGTGGAAGATCTTTAGTTGAACGCGTTATTGAAAGTGCTGAACCTCTTTCACCTGACCGTAAGTTAGTGATTGTTGGTTATCAGTCCACAGAAGTAAAAACAGCTATGGATTCTATTTATGGTGTGGAATTTGTAGAACAGGCTGTACAATTAGGCACAGGTCATGCTATTCAACAATTACTTCCCCATTTAGAGGGTTATACTGGGGATTTATTGATTTTAAATGGTGATGTACCTTTGTTACGGACAGAAACTTTAAAAAACCTCTTACAAACTCACCAAGAAAATCAAAATTCCTGTACTATTTTGACTGCACAATTAGCAAATCCTCAAGGTTATGGGCGGGTTTTTCGGAATAGTGAGGGTATTGTCCAAAAAATAGTTGAGGATAAAGATTGTACTCCTAACCAAAGAGAAAATGATCGGGTAAATGCTGGTATTTACTGTTTTCATTGGCCTGATTTGGCTAAGATTTTACCAGATTTGCAAGCTAATAATTCTCAAAAAGAATATTACCTAACTGATGCTGTTACTCAAGTTGGTAAGGTAATGGCTGTAGATGTGAAAGATAATCAAGAAATTTTGGGAATTAATGATAGATTGCAATTAGCAACTGCTAATGATATTTTACAAAAACGGATTAAGGAAAAATGGTTGTTAGCAGGTGTGACGTTAATTGATCCGGCAAGTATTACTATTGATGAAACGGTGGAATTACAGCCGGATGTGATTCTTGAACCGCAAACTCATTTGCGAGGAAGAACGGTAATTCAAGCTGGTAGTCGCATTGGTCCGGGAAGTTTAATTGAGAATAGTGAATTGGGTGAAAATGTCACAGTTCTCTATTCTGTAATTACAGATAGTGTGATTCAATCTCAAACTCGAATTGGACCTTACGCACATTTACGTGGTCATGCTGAGGTGGGTATAGGTTGCAGAATTGGTAATTTTGTGGAGTTGAAAAATGCCCAATTAGGCGATCGCACTAATGTAGCACACTTATCGTATTTAGGCGATACCACAACCGGAACTCAGGTCAATGTCGGTGCGGGGACAATCACTGCTAATTATGACGGTGTGAAGAAACATAGAACAACTATAGGCGATCGCAGCAAAATCGGTTCTAATACTGTGTTAGTTGCACCTATTACTGTCGGTAATGATGTCTACATAGCCGCAGGTTCAACGGTGACAGAAGATGTCCCAGATGATTCTTTGGTAATTGCTAGAAGTCGTCAGGTGGTCAAACCAGATTGGAAAATGAAAACTGACAGTTAATATTTTCTAGGGTGCGTTTACCAACGCACCTCTTCACAAAGAGGTTTGATTAAATTTGTAAAGTATGGAATTAAACTCTTGCATTTGCACCTTTGCGCGAAACAAAATTCATGGATAATAGCCAAAAATACCATCTCATGATAAGCTACTAAATCTTAGAGTTAGGAAACTTCGGTTCAATTCCGGGACTGTGCCGCAACTGTAAAGCAATTTAGAGATGATTGGAGTTTAACTAAAAATCCAGAATCCCAAGTTGAGTAAGTCAGAATGCTAACTCTCAAGTGTTCACTTCCGTTCTGTCTCTGCGTCACACAGAGAAGGAGTCATGATTTTGCAAATTCCATTTACCGCTTGTCCAGGATTATTTTACAACACAGCCGCCCAGGATGGTCTGCTTTATCGGTTGAGAATACCAGGGGGAATCATCAATTATCACCAATTTCAGGCGATCGCAGATATTGCTGATAATTATGGCAGTGGTTATATTGATATTACTAACCGGGCCAATATTCAAATTAGAGAAATTAAAAACAGCATAAATGTTGAGGTTCTGAAAAAATTACAAGCATTAGGTTTAGCCTCCACCAATATCAACATAGATCATATCCGCAACATCATGACCAATCCCACAGCGGGTATTGATGGTGAAGAATTACTAGATACTCGTCCCTTAGTGAAAGCCTGGGAAAAATATATTACCGCACATTCTCAACTTTCCGAATTATCGGCAAAATTTAGCGTTTGCTTTGATGGTGGAGGCAAAGTTGCTGTAAAATATCAACCCAATGATATTATATTGGCAGCAGAAATAATTAACCGTAATGTATATTTGCGGTTATATCTCAGTTATGGAGAAAAAGGACAACCAGCACAGGATACAGGAATCTTATTCAAACCAGAAGAGACAACAACAGCTTTAGCAGCCTTAGCGCAAACTTACCTCAAACACATAGATACCAAAAACCGCCGCAAACTACGCTTACGAGAAATCATCAACAAGATCACAGTCAAAGAATATCTTCATCAAATCCAAGAAAACCTCAACTCAGATATATTGAACTTTACAAAAACTCCTCTCTGCGCCTCTGCGCCTCTGCGAGAAAAAACTCATATTGGTATTTATCCCCAACGTCAAACCGGATTATATTATATCGGCATAGTCTTACCCCTGGGAAAATTAGAAACTCCGCAAATTAGGGGTTTAGCTAATATTGCCAAAAGATATGGCGATGATAATATCAGGTTAACACCTTGGCAAAACTTACTATTAACCGATATTCCCCAAAATCAAATTAGCGAAGTTGATCAACAAATTGCCAATTTAGGTTTAAACTCATCACCAACCAACATCAAAAGTTTCCTAGTAGCTTGTTCCGGTAAAAAGGGTTGTGCTGCTGCGGCCACAGAAACTAAAGATGATGCCATAAACTTGGCAAAATACCTAGAAAATCTTATGATTCTAGACTCACCTATGAATATTCACTTTAGTGGTTGCAGTAAATCTTGCGCTCAACACACTCAAGCTGATATTACCTTACTTGGTATTATTACAGAAACCGCAAAAGGAACTTTTCCCGCTTATCAAGTGTATGTTCTCGGTCATTTACTTTATGAATATGTGACTATAGCGAAAATTCCGATTTTGATTCAAGAAATGCTGACAGTGTATCAAAAACAACGTCTAAGTTTACACGAAACTTTTGGACAATTTATTGATCGTCATAGCCATCAATTAAATCAACTATTTAGCCAAACAACGTCCAATTTAACCTTTACAACCTGAAAATATCATGTTTGATTACATCCGTGATGGTAGCGAAATATATCGTAATTCCTTTGAAATTATTCGGTCAGAGTCCAATCTCGAAAGATTCCCTGAAGATGTAGCAAAAGTTGCTGTTCGCATGATTCATGCCTGTGGAATGACGGATATTGTCAATGACTTAGAATATTCATCTACAGCGGTAGTATCCGGGAAAAAAGCCCTAATTGCCGGCGCACCGATTTTGTGTGATTCTTACATGGTAGCCGAAGGTGTTACCAAAAAAAGATTACCCAAAAATAATAAAGTTCTTTGCACCCTCAATGATCCAGAAGTACCACAACTAGCCAAAAGATTAAGAAATACAAGGTCAGCAGCAGCTTTAGAATTCTGGCGTTTCCACATAGAAGGGGCAATTGTGGTGATTGGGAATGCACCAACAGCCCTATTTAGGTTATTAGAAATGCTAGACGAGGGAGTTCCTCGACCGGCGTTAATCTTGGGCTTTCCTGTTGGTTTCGTGGGTGCAGCCGAATCAAAAGCCGCATTAGCCGCAGATAGCCGCAACGTACCATTTTTAACTTTACATGGAAGACGGGGCGGAAGTGCGATCGCTGCTGCTGCTGTTAACGCCTTAGCTAGTGAGGAAGAATAATGACTAACGCTGGAGGTCGTCTTTATGGAATTGGTGTGGGACCTGGAGACCCTGAACTCATCACCTTAAAAGCCTTGCGTCTTCTCCGTTCTGCCCCAGTGATTGCTTATCAATCAGCAACAAATAAAGAAAGTGTCGCCAGAAAAATTGTCTCTCCATACTTGGATCATAGTCAGATTGAGGTAGCCTTTCATCTTCCTCGCGCCTTAGAACCAGAAAAGGCTAAATCTATCTATGACCAAGAAACTCAACCCATTGCTGACCATTTAGCAGCAGGTCGGGATGTGGTGGTTATCTGTGAAGGAGATCCGTTTTTCTATGGTTCTTTTATGTATCTTTTTACCAGATTGGCTGATAAGTATAAAACAGAAGTCGTCCCCGGAGTTTCCTCTCTCATGGCTTGTCCCGTGGCTTTAGGTTTACCATTTACCTATTACAATGATGTCCTCACGGTTTTACCTGCACCATTACCCAGAGAAGCCTTAATTAGCCAACTCCTAGCCACTGACGCGGCAGCTATTATGAAACTTGGTCGCCATTTTCTCAAAGTCAGGGATATTCTCCATGAATTAGGACTAGCTTCACGGGCTAGATACATTGAACGCGCTACAACTACACAACAGCGCATATTACCTCTTGACGAAGTTGACCCTCTTGATGTACCTTACTTCTCGATGATTATTATCCCTACTAAAAATAAGTTGTAGTTGTCAAGGAGTCAGAAGCAAATTGTAAAACCTGTAGGGGCGCAGGGACTGCGCCCTCAATCCTACTGCATCCTCAAGATAACTAAACTTTAACAAGAGTGGGTATATTTTTTGCTTTGTCCTGACTTTTATCAGAAAAATGCTTATCTATTAAAGCGGGAACTTGGACAGCTTGAATTTTACTATAACGAGTTTTATCAGGCATAACTAAATTAGGACCAGATTTACAGTTTTTCATACAGCCAGTACCTTTAATCGTGACTGAATTTTCTAACCCGCTGTTTATTAACTCAGACTCCAAAGCTTGACATAAAGCTTTACCACCACGTTTCATACAATCAGATTTTTGACAAACTAAAATTGTTTGTGTTTTAGCAGGTTTCGTCTTAATTTGATTCTGTGCTGCAACTATTCCCATATCGGAACTTGCAGCCATAACTCTTTCTGCTACGAGAGTTACCTGATCTTTTTTCGGATTATATTGTTTTGTCCCCACAACTTGCAGCCAGGTCCCTTTAGCTAACCGCAAATCAAAAGCACTCCGTAAATGCTTGGCTAATTTTATATAAAATTCACCCTCAGAAGTCCCTAATAATAATCCTTTCAGCTTATATCCATCCTTGATCACAAAATCTAGAAATCTGCCTTCAAAACAAAATTCTGTGACTGCTGAATTAGTAGATATATTCATTTTTCAACCTATTTTTCTCACTAAAATTTTTGGTAACGACAACGCCAACAATTTTCAAGATTCCCAATCAAGTTTTGACGAGAAGCAGTGAATTGTTGAATTACACTCCAAAGCTGAATAGCTGCGGCAGGGTTATTTATTTCTACGGTTAAAGGCTGATTAGTCTGACAAACACAAATTATATCTAATTCTTGTAAGCGTTGATAAACCTGCCAACGGTCTGCCCAATTTATATCAATAACGTGCTTTCTATCTGTGTCTGAACTGAAAGATTTCAAGCGAGTAGCCCTCAAAATGCCATAAAGTTGCAGTAAAACTAAAAACTCATCGTCTAAATTTGTGATTTAGTCGGAGTTTAGCCTCTTTTATTAGGATACACTAACTGCAAAATATTGTCATTAATTTTGAGAAAAAATCTCATTTTTTCTTTGTTGAGAGATACGCACACTTTGAGATTGAAGTCAAGATAAATAC
>NZ_JADEWA010000558.1:0-3117 GCF_015207865.1 Dolichospermum sp. LEGE 00246 | reverse complement strand
ACAACTATAAGATTATGAGAACTTATTTCATAAATCTTAATAATCTAGATTCAGTCACAAAATTCTCATACATTGTATATCAATACTGCTCGGTTAAGCCTAAAAAGTCATCATCCGGTAAGTAATTGGACAAAAATATTTACAGTCATTGCGAGGGAATGGAAGCAATCACAACCCTTGCGATTGCTTCATTTCACTTCGTTCCATTTGCAATGACATTGTGTAATTAATTCTGTCCCATTACTTAGGTTGGGTTGTGGAACGTAAACGTATCCCTGCGGGACACTGCGTGAACGCGAAACAATCGGAACGTCCACGCAGTGTGGCGTATCCCTGCGGTAGCGTGCCGGAAGAATCAGCCATAATCCAACCAAATCCTTGATAATGTTGGGTTTCGCTGTCGCTCAACCCAACCTACATTTCCTTAACCGATAAGTATTGCATTGTATATTTAAGATTGTAATACTGAGTTAAATTATTGACAATATTAACTAATTAAGATGATGGCAACAAAACAGCAAAATCCCGTTTTATTAGTGCATGGTATTAACGATACTGGGGCGGTTTTCAATAAAATGGCGTTTTCTCTGCGACAACAAGGGTTGTCTGTGCATACGGTGGATTTAATCCCTAATAATGGTTCTGAGGTTTTGGAGAAATTAGCCCAGCAGGTAGCTAATTATGTAAATGATACTTTTGCAACAGCGCAACCACTGGATATAGTGGGTTTTAGTATGGGAGGAATTGTCAGCCGTTATTATATTCAGCGGTTGGGGGGAATAAATAGAGTCCAGCGATTTATTACAATTTCTTCACCTCATCATGGAACTATAGTTGCTTATGGTACTTGGCTGGCTGGTGCTTTGCAAATGCGTCCTCATAGTAATTTTCTCAATGATTTAAATTCTGATGTCGAGATGTTAAAGCAGTTGGATTTTACATCTATTTGGACACCTTATGATTTAATGATTATCCCAACAGAAAGTTCACAACTTGGTATAGGCAAAGAAATAACTTTACCAGTGTTATTACATCCTTTAATGTTAACAGATTCTAGAACTTTATCAATAGTGGTAAAGATATTAACAACATCAGTGAAATCATGAATGTTTCTTTACCAAAAAATACACTTCTTTTGTGATTCTGAAAGGTATTTACTCAAGATACTCAAAACGGTTGGAACCTGGACTTTTGTAAAATCACGAAAAACCTAGATTAGTAGGGGTAAAGCAAGAGCTTCATTGGTGTCAACTTAACGTAAAACCTGTAGTCCGCCTGGGAATGAATTCCCAGTCTCATAGCAAAAGTTATCTTTTGATGACTAAAATCCCCAGTTTACTTTAGTAAACTTTAGCTATTAGCCTGGAACTTCAGTTCCAGGTGGGGCTGTCAGCCAAACAAATAAGCTAGACTGAAAACGGTTCATAGTTTAACTATTATCATCTGTAATTCGTTATGGACAGCTAATTTCTATCACCAATTTGGGTATGTTCAGTATTGCCAAAAATTGCTTCTGGATGACGATAATATTTAAATTCCATTAAGTTATAAAAAGGGTCTTCTAAGAAAAAAGTCCGATGCTCTAGAAGGGAATCGGTAAAGCGGTATTTGGGTTCTTCTCTAAATTTTAAATCTTTGTTGTTTGCCCTTTCTAGTAATTCTTGCCAATCTGCTGCTTGGGTGAAAATTAGTCCAAAGTGTCGGGGATAAATTGCTTTTTGAGGTGTGAGGATATCTTTCGTTGTATGTGCTACTAATTGATGTCCATAGAGGTTGAGAATCAAAGCGTGGGGGTTTTCGCGTCCGGGAATGCAGCCTAAACCGTCAACATAATAGGCTTTGGTGTCGGGGATATTGGTGACAGGGAAGGCGAGGTGAAATGTGGTTTGGTTCATGGTGGAGTAAGATGAATAAAAGTAGGATTTAGTTAATTTCTCTGTAGGTTGATTATCAATTATAGTAAAATAATCAATAAGTAGGTGAACACAATAAAACCAAACTGTGTAAAGAAACGTAAATCTTTACTCTTGCCTCTTGCTTTGCCATAACGATAATTTTCAAGGACAACCTACTTAACACCAAGCTGTTTGACAAATAAAAGTGAAGAAGTAAAATTACGATAAATCTGTGGTAAAAGAGGATAAAATCATTTTATTAGCATGGAAATCTGAAAATACTCATAATTTATCACAGATGTTATCTTTAATAGGTTCTATTAATCCCTGGTTAATGGGAGTAGGCTTAAATGCAATTTTACTAGGAATAGTCGCAATTATTCCCAAAAAGTTGCTCACCCCGGCAGGTATACTTAATGCTGGATTATTAGGAGTAATCATTTGGGGAACACTAGGTTGGCAGGGATATCTAGTGGTGGTATTTTATTTTATTGTCGGTTCCGGGGTAACGCGCATTGGTATGGCAGAAAAAGAAGCCGCCGGAATTGCGGAAAAACGTGCTGGTGCAAGAGGTCCAGAAAACGTTTGGGGTTCAGCATTAATAGCGGCTTTATGTGCGTTGGGAGTGTTGTTTTTACCTGATTTTAAATATTTGTTATGTTTGGGTTATGTTGCCAGTTTTAGTACCAAACTATCTGATACTACAGCCAGTGAAGTTGGTAAAGCTTATGGTAAAAGGACATTTTTAATTACGACACTACAACCAGTTCCCAGGGGGACAGAAGGGGCGGTAAGTTTAGAAGGGACTTTAGCTGGTATGGTAGCATCAATAGCGATCGCCCTCATTGGTTGGGGAGTAAATTTAATTAATCCCCTTGGCATCTTATGGAGTGTCATAGCCGCATTTATCGCTACAAATTTAGAAAGTGTCATTGGTGCGACTTTGCAATCTAAATATACTTGGCTGACCAATGAGGTTGTCAATATCTTTAATACCCTGATTGGTGCAACTGCGGCGATAATATTGGCATTAATTTACCAAAGTGTTTTTGTTTAACTATTGACTAAAATCACTCCATGTAGGTTGGGTTGACACAAGGAAACCCAGCATAATCATTTTAGTCATATTGCTTACAGATTGAAAAATAGTTATCGCCTAAAATCATTTAGTTCACTATTTATAAAAAATTAGGATATTTTATTACCAGATATTGATTACATA
>NZ_JADEWA010000557.1:0-3118 GCF_015207865.1 Dolichospermum sp. LEGE 00246 | reverse complement strand
TTATAAGAGACAGCTTCCCTACGAGGGAAGGGGGTTTTCAAAGCCTCTCCCCGCTTCGGGGAGAGGTTTGGAGAGGGGTTTGTTTATACATTAAAAACTTCTCAAACACCCTCTTAGAACTCAACACGGCTGAATTTATTTAATATTTTCCTGTAAATACTCGTTCGGCTGGTCCTGTCATGTAAATCCGGTTGTCAAGTTCTGACCACTCGATTTCTAGGGGTCCGCCGGGTAATTCTATGGTAGCGGTGCGATCGCATTTATCGTTCAATACACCCGCTACTAAGGACGCACAAGCACCTGTTCCGCAAGCGAGGGTAATTCCAGCACCTCTTTCCCAAACGCGCATTTTCAAATAGTTACGATTGACTATTTCAATAAATTCGGTGTTGGTTTTTTTAGGAAATACGGGATGATTTTCAAATTGGGGACCAATGCTTTCTAAATTAATCGCCGCAACATCTTCCACAAAGGTGATACAGTGGGGATTTCCCATGCTGACACAGGTAACATCCCAAGTTTTCCCGGCTACTTCCAAGGGTTGATTAATGACTTGAAACTCACTAGGTGATAAGGTGGTAGGAATTTCTTCTGCTAATAACCGGGGTTCACCCATATCCACTTTAACTTGACCATCATCAGTGAGTTGGGGGGCAATCACACCTGCTAAGGTATGAATATGATATTTATCTTTTGTCCGGGAAATGCCTTCTAGGTCTGTCAAAAATACCGCTAAACAGCGAATCCCGTTCCCACACATTTCCGGTTCTGAACCATCGGAGTTAAAAATTCGCATGGTGTAATCAGTGCCATTCTGTCCAGGAAGTGCGAAAATAATACCATCTGCTCCGATACCAAAATGGCGATCGCACCACTGTACAGCTTTCTCTGGCGTTAATACTGGTGTCAATGAGGAACGGTTATCAATAAGAATAAAATCATTACCGAGTCCGTGATACTTACTAAATTCGATTGCCATTTTGCCCTAAATGAATTATTAAAGATTCATTCATACTATTAAAAAATTTGTCATTTGTCAGTTGTCGGTTGTCAGTCGTCAATTACCAATTACCAATTACCAATTACCAATTACCAATATAATATATGGCAACCAATCAATTTGATACTTCCCTACCTAGCACTCGTCAAGTCCAGAAGTGCATTAAAGAAAAATTAACGGTCGAATTTAGATTAATGACTGGTGATTTGATCACAGGTCGCATATTTTGGCAGGATCACAATTGTATCTGTATTTTTGATGGTAATAATGAGCAAATTATGGTTTGGAAACAGGCGATCGCCTACATGAAACCATTCAGTGATACAGTAGCCTAAACAGGACTAAACCCACAAAATGCCAACAATTTTTAACGCCAACCTACTTAAATCTAGATAAAACTGTGTTGCTTCTAGTTGCTTATCGGATTGACTGGATATTATTGCTTTGTCTAATATTTAAATTAACGGTGGAATTTAGCGGGACTAATCAACGTTAAGGATATTTTTACAATGTCTAAAATACGCATCACAGATATACCTGTATTCGCAGACATATCTATTGACCAACAAAAAGTTATAGTAGGTGGTACGACTACTGGTCCGACTACAGCTATCGGGACAAACCCTGTACCCAATTACATTCCTTTAAACCCAATCATCAATAATTTTCTTACCAGTTTAGATATTAATGCTTTTGACTGGAAACCATACCTAGATAGTGTAGGATTCGACATAAATTTACCAATGATCACGTGATAATTTTAACGCCTTACAAGGAAGACTGATAAAGGGCGGGGGAACCCCGCCCCTACGGAGGTTTAAATACCCCAGCTTAGTGTTAAAGGACGCTGGGCGAGAACTTGGCTATAAAGCTCTTCTAATTGGGTGATATTATCATTTAAGGTATAGCGTTCTAATACTCGCTTCCTGGCTTTTTCTCCCAACAATGTGGTTAACTCTGGATGATCTTGGCATAGTGGTAATAGGGTCTTTAACTGCGATCGCACACTGCTTGTATTAATCGCTACACCAGCCCCCTTTTCTAAAACTTCCCCGTCTGCACCCACGTCAGTAGCTAAACAAGCTACACCACAGGACATAGCCTCTAATAAAGACAAGGATAATCCCTCTACCAAAGAAGGTAAAATAAATACATCCGCCCCTCGTAAAATTTCGATCCGGCGATTTTCATCGGCGATAAATCCTAACCAGATGATGCCATGTTCTCGACCATAAAATGACTCCAGAGAAGGCTTTAATGGACCATCACCCACAATCAATAATTTGGTATTAACACCCATATCTGATTGCTTCCAAGCCCGCAAGAGAGATTCAACGTTTTTCTCTTGGGCGATTCTCCCTTGATAAACAAACAAACGTTCAGCCCCGAATTCGGCTTTAACATGAGAAACACCGGGAGAATACTTAACAGGATCTACACCATTAGGAATCACAGCAATTTTGCTGTCCCCAACCCCCATACCTGAGAGTAATTCCCGTTGAATTTGGGAAAAGATAATTACCCGATCATAATGATCTAAAAAAGGAGCATAAAGTTGATAAGCTAAAAGCTGGGTACTAGATATTAATTTTGCTCCCTTCCCTGCAAATGGAGTGTGGAAAGTGGCAATGAGGGGCAAATTTAACTCTTCGCAAATTTCTGGTAAAACAAAATCTAAAGTTGATAGAGTCAGAGAAGCGTGGACTATATCTGGTTTAATTTCCCGTAGTGAATCTTTCAAAACCTTAGTTGCTTTGAAAGAGGGAATTGTGTAAACCTGAGATTTGTAGATAAATGGTAAAGGAACTTCTTGAAAATTAGGCCAATTGTCAGTTGTCGCTTCTTCTTGAGCAAAGTGCAGAAAACTAACCTCGTGTCCCCTGTCTAGTAATCCGTTGGTAATTTCTCGACTGTAGGTGACGTTACCGCAAAAGGGTGTTTTTTTTCCAATCCAAGCTATACGCATTCTTCAGTTATCTATAAAAAAAACGAGGGTAAAATATACTGTTTTTATTATGAAGTTGTTATAGCCGAATTTTTGGTATTCACAAAAACTCAGATATCTCTAACTTTAAAACCTAAATAATCTGGGCAATTAAACAATCAATAGCTTTATTG
>NZ_JADEWA010000556.1:0-3135 GCF_015207865.1 Dolichospermum sp. LEGE 00246 | reverse complement strand
TTATTTGATGCTCTGGGTGGGGTAAAGCAAGAACATATATGTTTTGCGATCGCTAGTTTGACTCACTAAGCTAACATACTGACCATCGCTGAGACAACGCGCTTTGCACCATTGCCATCTACTAACTGCTGTCCTTTTTTACTCATGGTTTCCCGATGGGGGCGATCGCCAATTAAGTCTTGTATTGCTAAACTCAAACCCTCAATAGTTACATTTTGCTGGCATTTCTCAAGTATATTCTTTAAGGGCGATAGCGAAACGCTGCTGCAAGCAGTTCGCTCGACAATTTTCACTCATTTTTCCCCTGAATTGCTTATTTTATCATAAACAACGACCAATTTGAGATTTCATCAATTAGCGATCACTTTCAAGATCAACAGTTTCAGATCCCCGACTTCTTAAAGAAGTCGGGGATCTGATGTTCTTATTTTATTTATAGAGTGAAGGTTAAAGAATTTCCCCAAGGACTAATTTGAGATTTCATCAATTAGCGATCGCTTTCAAGATCAACGGCGATTATCTTGTAACCAATTTTCCAAATCTGACATATTTTGAAAATCTAATAATGCCTCTCCTAATGATTCTAGTTGAGAAATGGAGAGCGATCGCACCTTTTGCTCTTGAATAGCAGTTAAATTACCACAACGGCGTTTTAACTGGCGTATAGTTAGATTTGCTTCTCCTTGCTGCACACCTTGTTGTAAACCTTGTTGCACACCTTGTTGTAAACCTTGTTGTAAACCTTTTTTCTCACCAATTTCTAACACCTCTTGATAAAACCGGGTTTGAGTAATATCAGCCTCTTTGAGATTAAGCATTTTTTGAATCTCCTCTAGGGTTAGTTGTGTAAATTTGTTGACTAGTATGGACTCTACTAAATCTAATTTTAGCTGAAATTCTGCCTCTGTGCTGACACTGTTTAAAATTTGCCTAGCTGCTAATCCTGCTTGGTCTTTAGGCGTTACTATTAATCTTAGTAGAGCTAAATTAGGACTTAAATCATCTTGATGTAATAAATCTTCTAGATATAACCTTTCTACTTGACTATTAAGTAAGTTTCTGTGTGGAAGTTCTGAACCTAATTCCAAACGTTTATTCAGTAAAATTAGTAATCCGCGCCAATTTTCGCTAATTTCATATTGGTCAATATAGCTAAATATTCCCCGAAAATAGCGATTATAAAATTTTATATCTCGCTGCATTTGTGCTGCGAGAAATATTAGCGGTACATCAGAATTATTACTAATCGGTGTTAATAACCCATCTAACCTAGTTTCTTTTTCTTTGAGTACAGGTGCGCTATACTCAAATTCACAATCACTAGGAATACCAGGAATTAATTCTGCTATTAAATCTGGTTGATTTAAGAAAATTCTGTAAAATAATTTATCTGTTTTCATTTATATAACTAATTTGAACCTTGTTCTTTGTATGATAAAAAAGTCCAGCTTCTAGCCGTTTTGAGTATAATAGTTTCATTTAACCAAGCGAACTGCTTGCAGCAGCGCTTCGCTATCACCTTCAATATCTTTCAGATCCCCGACTTCTCTAAGAAGTCGGGGATCTTATGTTCTTATTTTATTTATAGAGTGAAGGTTAAAGAATTTCCCCAAGGACTAATTTGAGATTTCATCAATTAGCGATCGCCTGTACTGGTTGAATTAGAGGCTATAATCACATTGTATACCCAGTTGCGATGCCTACTCCAAGGGAAGCGATCGCCTGACCTGTTGGTATAGTTCTATATATAGCGGTTCTCGATTGGGTGAGATACAAGAACCCCACCCCCAACCCCCTCCAGTATCAAAAGCTTATCCTTTTCTTCCCCCCGCTGCGGGGGGATTTAGGGGGGTGCGATGAGGGGGCTATGATGTATCTCATGCAAGTGCATACTGCTATATCTTTTTGCTTGCATTTCTAAAGTATATTCTTTAAGGGCGATAGCGAAACGCTGCTGCAAGCAGTTCGCTCGATAATTTATTTTCGCTCATTTTTCCCCTTAATTGTTCATCTTAAAATAACGTTACAATTCCCAAGGACTAATTTGAGATTTCATAAAGAAGAGCGATCGCTTTCAAGATCAACAGTTTCAGATCCTAAAAAAGAATAGGATGAATGCGACCAAGCACTTCTGCTAATAACCATTCAGGGCAAATACAGATCAGTTTTGCCTTTCTTGAGCGATAATCCAATGAACGCAGCTGATCGCACATCACTACGCCTTTAATAGGTTGATCATCTGGAATCTCAACGTAGAAAGGATTTTTACGCTTAGTATTACTGATAGGACAAACAAAAATAAAACCTCGTTGCTGGTTAAACTCTGTATGACTTAACACTAGTGCGGGACGTTGCCCCATTTGCTCGTGACCTGATTGGGGATCAAAGTTTAGCCAGACAAGATCCCCATAACGGGGGACGTAATCTACCATTCTTCATTACCTGTTGGTTTACCCCAGTCAATCTCCGCTTCTGGCTCTAAATCTTGGCTAAGGAGTTGTGAAAGGGTGTATTTGGGAAATTTTTGAACTGGTCTTACCATGAGTTGCCCTTGCTCAATACGGCAGTCAACTTCATCATTGATTGATAAAGCCAATTCATCTGCAATATACTTGGGGATTCTCAAGGCTAAAGAATTTCCCCAACGACCAATTTGAGATTTCATAATTAGCGATCGCTTTAGAGATAAACAAAGTATATCTCAATTACCGCCACCCTAGACGACAAAAAGGTATTTGATAGACTAAATGAATATTCAGGGATGGTTTTTAAGTCTTTGAGCGATAGCGAAGCGCTGCTGCAAGCAGTTCGCCTGTACTGGTTGATTTAGAAGCTATAATCACATTGTATACTCAGTTGCGATGTCTAATCCGAGGGGAGCGATCGCCTGACCTGTTGGTATAGTTTTATATATCTTATTGCTTGCATTTTTAAAGTATATTCTTTAAATGGCGATAGCGAAACGCTGCTGCAAGCAGTTCGCTCGACAATTTTCGCTCATTTTTTCCCTGAATTGCTTATTTTATCATAAACAACGACCAATTTGAGATTTCATAAATTAGCGATCGCCTTCAATATCTTTCAGATCCCCGACTTCTTAGAGAAGTCGGGGATCTGATTTTCTTCTGTCTCTTA
>NZ_JADEWA010000555.1:0-3149 GCF_015207865.1 Dolichospermum sp. LEGE 00246 | reverse complement strand
AGTGGGGGGAGTGGGGGGAGTGGGGGAGAAAGAATTTTCCCAATTACTAATTACCAATTACCAATTACCAATTACCCATTACCCATTACCAATTACCAATTACCCATTACCAATTACCCATTACCCATTCCATTACCATTATCTGATTTAGCAGTAATGACTTCTGTGGGACGGAGAACTTTTTCACCTAAATGAAATCCGCGACGGACAATTTTAGTAATTGTTTGGTCTGGGATATCTGTTCTTTCTTCCCGGTCAATGACGCGACATAAGTTAAAATCTGGTTCTGTTCCTTTTTGTAATTCTATAGGTAAAAGTTGGTGCTTTCCTAAAACACCGAGAAACTTGCGATTAACTGCACCTATGGATCTGGGTAGACGTTCTATAAATTCTGGACTAGGACTAGGATTGTTTTCTAGATAGTCTAATAAAGCTTCTAAGGCATCAGCAACTTCTAAAAGTTCCAAGAATAAATCTTCTGTTTGGGCTGTAGTTTTAATTTGCTGTTCTCTCAAAGACTGCTGTAATAACACATTGTCTTTTTGCAGAACGCCGAGTTTTTGTACGAGTAATTCTCGTAATTCTACGCTAATCAGATAGTTGGGGGATAGATCAGGCACGGGAAATCTCTTTAGATAGCACAGCTAGAATTTTGTTAGCCTAAGTGTTGATTTGGGAATGAGGATGATTACGCAAAATTTGACTCAGAGCGATCGCTCTTTGTAATTGTCCACCCATTTGATAAGCTTTAATTAACCACATTTGGGCTTGAATATAATTTTGGCTATTACGCTCTTGACAACCTTGACAGTAATCTTCTAAATATTTTATAAGAAGATAGGCTAAAAACCCCGGAATTGATCCCTAAAAATCCCCAAAATTTTTAGGGATCAATGTCTTGTCAGCCGGGGATGAAAGCTGTAAGAGGGGATTTATCACTGGGGGATAAATTGATCATATTTGATGTTATCATCGCAGATGACAGGAAAGGTAATCAACCTGTATAAAAACCTAACTGGGGGACAACGTACCTTGAAACCAAAACTCTGTAACCATTTCAATCCTGTTAAGTAGGTTGGCGTTGAAAATTGTCGTTATGGCAAGGCAAGAGGCAAGAGTGAAGAGGGTTTGGGCGATTTTACGTTTCTTTACACAGTTTGGTTTTATTGTGTTCACCTACTTAGACATAAAAAGATACATATCAATTTCCACCCTTATTGATTCTATTGTCAATAATCTCGGTCGAAAAATCCTATTTTACAAGAAAGACTGGGAAGTTTGAAAGCCCCTGAGAAACAGAAACTCCAGTTCCGTCTTTCGTGCTACAGACAGGGGATGAAAAACGACTCGTGCGTGCAAAACCCGAAGGGTGGAAAAGTAGTGACCTCAACTATCTTCATGGGCTTTTCCTTTGACAGCTACTAGGAATTTTCAACACCTGATCTATATCTAACTGATTTTCCCGTTTTTGTAATTCAGGATTAGCGGCAACGATTAATTGCCAATCAGTAGATTTACTACAAAATTTTCCTGCAATACTACTAAGGGTATCTCCTGATTTTACGGTATAAGTGGCTAGTGGTGGGGCTGGTTTAGGAATTACAGGAGTAATTACAGGAGGAGTGAGATTAGTAGTAGTAACTGTAGGTTTAGGAACTGTTGCAGTATATATAGCCGTTTGCAGGGCAAAAAAACTACCTGCTGCACCAATAGTAATGCCTATTATCAGCATGAAAATGGCAATACTTGTTGTCCAAGATTTCGGACGCTGGGGTAATTCTGCCAAGGAACGGATTAGAGAAACATCAGTGTCACAATGAGGACAACTGTTGCTCTCAATTCCTTTATACCCACAAACCGGACAGTCAATTTTAGTTTTGGTGTTCATCGTGTAAGTCCCGTGATAATGTTATTACTGGGTAATTCTTGATTTAACCAATGTTATACATCTGGTTGTAATTCCCGCCATAAACGATCTGCTTCATTACTATCATCACCTGTAGCTGCATTCAACATCCGAGAGATTTTGTCAAACATGGCATTAGTTTGGCTTGGTGCAACGGCTTTGGCTTGTTGGATGGCGAGAATACAACCTTGTACTATAGCTGTACCTCATCAGTCTTTTCTAGTTTCCTGACTGTGATACTCCATTGACGAGAGATTATTAGTATTAATAGCAAATTGTAATTCTTGACTCAAGTTTCGCAATCTTTCTTGCTGAAGTTGGGGAATCATAAAACCGCAGAAGTTAATCATGCGATCGCACTCATTCACCGCCAAAATCATACACATGAAAATAATTTGTAATTAAGTTTTAGATTTATGTTGACGAATAGCTTTATTCATGGAAATAATTTGTCCTACATGAAAAGAAGGAGGCATTAAACTATGAATCCGATGATCAAGTCCATCGTGCATGACATCCTGTCATGCCGCTATACTCTTTCCCAGAGAGGTTATATCTAGCTAATTCTTTATTATTAGCTGCATTCACCAATCTAACAAAAGCATTGTCAACTTGAGTAAAATCTTGTTTACGAGCAATACAATCGTAAATATTGATGACGAAGACTAATTTAGCAATATCAGCAGGAATGGGAGGTAAATCAATAATGATTACTTCGTCATCACCAGTGCCAGTTAAATTGTCTCCTGTATGGACGATTGATCCTGATAAATGTTGAAGATTACCAAAGTAGATGATGTTTTCTTTGTCTGTTAATTTACCATTAGCATCCAAGCAAACTACAGAGGCATCTAGATCATGGTCATGACCACCACCAAAACTTCTAAAAAACGTCACAGCCCAGTTAAATTTTGTATGCTGCCATGAAAGACATCATAATTAATACTTATTTCAGCATATAGATATTAAAAAGGCAAGTCACATTTTGGAAATATCCGCAAACACTTAAGAATAGCAAGTCCAAAATAAAATCTGTAGTTTCTCGATGAGCGATAGCGAAGCGCTGCTGCAAGCAGTTCGCCGGATAAAACCCCAATTTAGTTTTATGCTGGAATATTGACACTCCCCGGTCTAAAGACACGGGGATTCTTAATCGAATAATTGCAAACACAACTGCTCGAATAATATCCGCTTTTCAGGTATTACCTTAGATGTACGGTTCCCCGCCTGATGCCGTTTGCCA